>CAYXCT010000050.1:0-11960 GCA_964463435.1 uncultured bacterium
TCAACTGGCGGGGCCGACGGGACTCGAACCCGCGACCTCTCACGTGACAGGCGAGCGCTCTAACAAACTGAGCTACGGCCCCCAGTAGGCTGAACGTCCAGCCTGCTTACTTTGCTTCCTTCTTCTTCGCGGCCTTCTTGGCCGGGGCGGGCTTCTTGGCTGCGGCGGGCTTGGGTGCCGCGGCCTTCTTCTCAGCGGCCGGGGCCTTGGCAGCCTTGGGGGCCGCGGCCGGCTTGGCAGCCTTGTCCTTCTTCACGCCCTTGTTCTTGAACTTCTTCTTGTTGGGCACTGCGGTCTTGATGGGGCCCAGGGGCTGGCGGTCCACCAGCTCGATGTAGGCCATGGGGGCGTTGTCGCCGGGGCGGTTCTCGAGCAGCAGGATGCGGGTGTAGCCGCCCTGGCGGCCCTTGTACCAGCCCGCGACGGTGTCAAAGAGGCGCTTGGTCACGCTCTCATTGAGCAGCACCGCCTCGGCCTGGCGGCGGGCATGCAGGTCTCCGCGCTTGGCCAGGGTGATGAGCTCCGCGGCCTGCCCGGCCAGCTCCTTGGCCTTGGGCACCGTGGTGCGGATGCGGCCATGGGTGAAGAGCGCGGTGGCCAGCATGCGGCCCATCATCTTGCGGTGGCTGCTGGTGCGGCCGAAATTTCGTCCAGAATTGCCGTGTCGCATTGGTTCCCCTTGTCCAGTCGGTTTGGCTTGAGCCTACTTCTTGGCAGCCTTCTTGGCCTTGGCCTCTTCGGAGGCGGCGCCCTCTATCTTCATGCCCAGCGAGAGCCCCATCTCGGTGAGGATCTCCTTGATCTCGTTCAGCGACTTGCGGCCGAAGTTGCGGTACTTGAGCATCTCGCTCTCGCTCTTCTGCACCAGGTCGCCGATGGACTTGATGTTGGCGTTCTTCAGGCAGTTGCTCGAGCGCACGCTGAGCTCCAGCTCGTCCACCGAGCGGCCCATCAGCTCGCGCATCTTCTCCTTCTCGCTGTCCACCTCGGAGATGGCCTCCTCCGGCTCCTCTTCGAAGTTGATGAAGATCTGCAGGTGGTCCTTGAGCAGCTTGGCGGCATGGGCCAGCGCGTCCTCGGGCTTGATGCGGCCATCGGTCCAGATCTCGACGATCAGCTTCTCGTAGTCGGTCATCTGGCCCACGCGGGTGTTCTCGGTGGCCAGCTTGACGCGGGTGACGGGCGAGAAGAGCGAATCCACCGGGATGATGCCCACCGGCTGGTCCTCGCGGCGGTTCTTGTCGGCGGTGATGTAGCCGCGGCCGCTCTCGATCTCGATCTCCAGCTCCAGCTTGGCATCGCGCTCGGAGAGCGTGGCGATGTGCAGCTCGGGGTTGATGATCTCGACCTCGGCGTCCGGCTGGATGTCGCGGGCGGTGACCTCGCGGTCGCCGCTGGCGCTCAAGCGCAGGCGCTTGGGGCTGTCCACCGAGCACTTCAGCTTCAGCTGCTTCAGGTTGAGGATGATGTCGGTGGTGTCCTCGACCACGCCCGAGATGCTGCTGAACTCATGCAGCACTCCCTCGATCTTCACCGAGGTGACCGCAGCCGCCTGGATGGAGCTCAAGAGGATGCGGCGCAGGCTGTTGCCGATGGTGATGGCATAGCCCCGCTCGAAGGGCTCTGCGATGAACTTGCCATAAGTGGCGGAGAGGGTCTCCCGCTCGTAATCCAGGCGCTTGGGCTTTTCCAGCGATTTCCACTTCATCTTCACGCTCCTCCCAGGGAGGGACAGGTCACTTCGAGTACAGTTCCACGATCAGCTGCTCTTTGATGGGCATGGCGATCTCTTCCTTGGTGGGCAGCTGCTTGACGGTGCCCGCCATCTTCTCGGCATCCACTTCCAGCCAGGTGGGGAAGCCCTTCTTGGCCTGCAGCTCGAGGCTGAGCTTGATGGCCGGGATCTCCTTGGCGCCGGGCTTGACCGCCACGGTCTCGCCGGGCTTGCACAGGTAGCTGGGGATGTTGACGCTCTTGCCAGCCACCGTGAAGTGGCCGTGCAGCACCAGCTGGCGGGCGGCCTTGCGGCTGGGCGCCATGCCCAGGCGGTAGACCATGTTGTCCAGGCGGCGCTCCAGCAGCTGCAGCAGGTTCTCGCCCGTCACGCCGCGCATGCGCTCGGCTTCGGTGAAGTAGCGGCGGAACTGGGCTTCCAGCACGCCGTAGATGCGGCGCACCTTCTGCTTCTCGCGCAGCTGGGTGCCATACTCGCTCACCTTGGTGCGGCGCTGGCCGTGCTGGCCAGGGGCGTAGCTGCGGCGCTCCAGGGCGCACTTCTCAGTGTAGCAGCGCTCGCCCTTGAGGAAGAGCTTGACTCCCTCGCGGCGGCAGAGCTTGCAAACGGGACCGGTATACCTGGCCATGGATGGGGTTGCCTCCAGTTGAAGAGCGTTACACCCGGCGCCGCTTGGGGGGGCGGCAGCCGTTGTGGGGGATGGGGGTCACGTCCTTGATGACGGTGATGGCCAGGCCCGCCTGCTGCATGCTGCGGATGGCGGTCTCGCGGCCGGAGCCAGGGCCCTTCACCACCACCTCGACCTCGCGCATGCCGGCTTCGATGGCCTTCTTGGCAGCGGCCTCGGCGGCCACGCCCGCGGCGTAGGGCGTGCTCTTGCGGCTGCCCTTGTAGCTGGCAGTGCCGGCGCTGGCCCAGGCCACCGTGGCGCCGGTGGGGTCGGCGATGGTGATGATGGTGTTGTTAAAGGTGGACTGGATGTGGGCCACGCCGTTGCGCGGGACCTTCCTGTCCTTCTTCTTGGTCTTGCCGGTCTTGGAAACCACCCTGAACCTCCGGGGAAAAGATGGGTTTTACTGGTCGCCCTTGCGGACGCTGAGGGTCTTGCGCGGCCCCTTGCGGGTGCGGGCATTGGTCTTGGTGCGCTGGCCGCGGGCCGGCAGGCCCTTGCGGTGGCGCGAGCCACGGTAAGAGCCGATGTCGCCCAGGCGCTTGATGTTCTGGGCCAGCTCCCGGCGCAGCTCGCCTTCCACCCTCAGGTTCGAGATGGCGCCCTGCAAGCGGCGGACCTCATCTTCGGTCAAGTTCTTCACCCGCACGTCAGCGCTGACGCCCGACTGGCTGATGATCTTCTTGGCCACCGACTCGCCAATGCCGTAGATGTAGGTGAGCGCCGTCTCGATGCGCTTCTCGCGGGGTAGATCGATTCCTGCAATGCGTGCCACTGCTCGCCTCCTTGTGTCAGCCCTGACGCTGCTTGTGCTTGGGGTTCTCGCAGATGATGCGCAATACGCCCTTGCGCCGGATCACCTTGCACTTGTCGCAGATCTTCTTGACCGATGCTCTGACCTTCATGGCTGCTCCAATGCTGGCGGGGGTTCTTCCTACTTGAAACGATAGACGATGCGGCCTCGGGACAGGTCGTAGGGCGAGAGCTCCACGGTCACCTTGTCGCCTGGCAGGATGCGGATGAAGTTCATGCGCATCTTGCCCGAGATGTGGGCCAGCACCTTGTGCCCGTTGTCCAGCTCCACGCGGAACATGGCGTTGGGCAGCGGCTCCAAGACCTTGCCTTCCAGTTGTATCGACTCTTCTTTGGCCATACTCCCCTTCCGGTGCGCCTACAAGCTGGTGAGGACCACGGGGCCGCTCTCGGTGATGGCGATGGTGTCCTCGAAATGGGCGCTCAATCCGCCATCCGCCGTCACCACGGTCCATCCGTCTTCCAGCTGGCGTGTCTCCCAGGCTCCGGTGTTGACCATGGGCTCTATGGCGATGGTCATGCCGGCCTTCAGCCGCACCCCGCTCCCCGCGCTGCCGTAGTTGGGCACCTGGGGCGCTTCGTGCATCTTCTGGCCTATCCCATGCCCGCAGTACTCGCGCACCACCCCGTATCCATGGGCTTCGGCGTGGGCCTGCACTGCATGGCCGATGTCGTGGAGGTAGCCGCCGGGCCGGGCCTGGGCGATGCCCAGCCTCAGGCACTCCTCGGTCACCCGCATCAGCTCCAGCACCTTGGGGCCGGCTTTGCCCACCGCGAAGCTGCGGGCCATGTCGCCCACCCAGCCCCCCAGGGTCACGCCCACATCGATGCTCAGCAGGTCCCCTTCCTTCAGCTTGCGCGGGCCGGGGATGCCATGCACCACCTGCTCGTTGACGCTGGCGCAGATGCAGGCCGGGTAGCCCTGGTAGCCCAAAAAGGTGGCCACCGCCTTGTGCTTGGCAACGAAATCCCTGGCCAGCTTGTCCAGGTCCGCGGTGCTCACCCCGGGGGCCACGGCCTTGCCCAGCTCTTGCATCAGCTGGGCGGTCAGCCTGCCCGCCTCCCGCATGGACCCTATCTCCGCCGCTGACTTGAGGACGATCATCTCAGGCGTGGGACTCGATGATGCCGATGACCTTCTTCAGCATGGTGGGGATGTCGCCGTTGCTCACGATGTTCTCCAGCATGCCCTTGCCCTTGTAGTACGCAATCAGGGGCTGGGTCTGGCTGTCGTAGGTCTCCAGGCGCTTCACGATGACCGCTTCCTTGTCGTCATCGCGCTGGTAGAGCTCGCCGCCGCAGTAATCGCACTTGCCATCAACTTTGGGGGGCAGCGTGAAGATGTTGAAGTTGCCCTTGTCGCAGCCCCGGCACATGCGGCGGCCGGTCAGGCGCTTCATCAGGGTCTCGCGGTCCACATCCAGGTTCACGGCGCAGCGCACCTTGAGGCCCTTGCGGGCCAGCAGCTCGCCCAGCGCGTCGGCCTGGGCCACGGTGCGGGGGAAGCCGTCAAGGATGAAGCCGTTCTTGCAGTCGGCCTGGGTGATGCGCTCCTCGACCATGCGGATGACCAGGCTGTCGGGCACCAGCGCGCCCTTGTCCATGTAGCCCTTGGCCTCCACGCCCAGGGGCGTGCCGTTCTTGAGGTTGGCGCGGAACATGTCGCCCGTGGAGATCTGCGGGGTCTGGTACTTCTCCATCAGGGGCTTGCTGTAGGTCCCCTTGCCGGCGCCGGGGGCGCCCAGCAGGATCAGGATCATGGGCTGGCTGCTCATCCGAACCTCCCTTTGAGCTTGACGTCCTTCATGAAGCCTTCATAGTGCCGCATCAGAAGGTGCGACTCGATCTGGCGCATGGTGTCCAGGGCCACGCCCACCAGGATCAGCATGGTGGTGCCGCCGAAGTACCAGCCGATGCTCATGCTGCGCGCCAGGGTGTCTGGCACCACGGCGATCACCACGATCATCAGCGAGCCCCACAGGGTCACGCGGTCCAGAATCTTGCCGATGTACTCGGCGGTGCTCTTGCCGGGCCTGAGGCCCGGGATGAAGCCGCCGTACTTCTTCATGTTCTCGGCCACATCATCCGGGTTGAAGACCAGCGCGGTGTAGAAGTAGCAGAAGAAGAGGATGAGGGCCACATCCAGCAGGATGTAGATGGGCTGCCCGTGCCCCAGCCAGCCCTCGGCGCGCTCCAGCCACAGGAACCAATTGCTGTTCTGGTCCACCGCCCCGTGCTTGAGGAAGGCCAGCAGCTGGGTGGGGAACACCAGCAGGGAGCTGGCAAAGATGACGGCGATGACGCCGGAGTAGTCGATCTTGAGCGGCAGCACCGTGGTGCCCCCGCCCATCAGGCGCCGGCCCATCTGGCGCTGCGCGTACTGCACCGGGATCTTGCGCATGGCGGTCTGGCTGACGATGGTCAGGCCGATGAGGGCCAGCAGCAGGGCCACAAAGCCCACCACGCCGAAGGCGCTCACGTTGCCGCTGTCCCAGGCCAGGTACATGGCCTTGAACTCGGTGGGCAGGCGGGCCACGATGCCGGCGAAGATGAGCAGGCTCATGCCGTTGCCGATGCCGAATTCCGTGATCTGCTCGCCCAGCCACATGACGAAGAGCGTGCCGGTGGTGAGCACCAGCACCGTGGTCACCATCCAGCCCATGCTGGGGTTGCGGATGATGTTGTGGCCGGCATCCAGGCTGCGCAAAATGTTGGTCATGCCGATTCCGTGGACCATGGCCAGCGCCACCGTGCCGTAGCGGGTGTACTGGGTGATCTTGCGGCGCCCGGCATCCCCTTCCTTGGACAGCTGCTTCAGGTAGGGCCAGACCTCGGTCAGCAGCTGCAGCACAATGCTGGTGCTGATGTAGGGCATGATGCCCAGCGCGAAGACCGAGAACTGCGCCAGGGCGCCGCCCGAGAACAGGTCCATGAAGCCCAGCACGCCGCCCGACTGGCTGGCCGAGTGCACGAGGCTCTCCATGGCCGCGCCGTTCACCCCCGGGGTGGGGATGTGGCAGCCCAGGCGATAGACGAAGAGCAGGCCCAGAGTGATGAGCACCCGGCGCTTCAGCTCGGGGATGTTCAGCCCATCGACCAGGGGGTTGCTCACGCCGCCACCTCCGCCTTGCCTCCAGCCTTCTCGATCTTGGCCTTGGCCGTGGCAGAGAAATGGGCCGCCTTCACGTTGAGCGCCTTGCTGATCTCGCCCTTGCCCAGCACGCGCAGGCCGTCAAGGATCTCGCGGATGACGCCGGCCTTGAGCAGGCTCTGGGCGTCCACCGAGCTCCCGGCCTGCAGCTTGTCCAGCTGCTCCAGGTTGACGATGGCCCAGGCCTTGCGGTTGGGCTTGTTGAAGCCGCGCTTGGGGAAGCGCAAAGCCAGCGGGGTCTGGCCGCCGGTGAAGCCGGGGCGCTTGACGCCGCCCGAGCGGGCGCGCTGGCCCTTCTGGCCGTAGCTGGCGGTCTTGCCGTGGCCCGAGCCGCGCCCGCGGCCCACGCGGGTGGGCTTGTGGCGGGCTCCCTTGGAGGCGGGGATCTGGTTCAGCTTCATGCCTTGACCTCCTCAACAACGACCATGTACGACAGCTCCTTGCACATGCCGCGCACCGCCGCATTGTCGGGGCGCAACACCGTCTTGTGCATCTTGCCAAGGCCCAGGGCGCTGATGACGGCCTGATGGTTCTTGCTGCGGTGGTTCTTGCTGCGCACCTGGGTGATCTTGAGCTTGGACTCAGCCATGGCTGACCTCCGGCTCCAGGTTGGTGGTGGCGCGGCCGCCTATCTCCTTGATGTCCTTGCCGCGCAGGCGGGCCACATCTTCCTTGCGCTTGAGGTTGGCCAGCCCGTTGAGGGTGGCGTGCACCACGTTGTGGTGGTTGGCCGTGCCGTGGCTCTTGGTGAGGATGTCGGTGACGCCCACCGACTCGAGCACCGCGCGCACGGCGCCGCCGGCCTTGACGCCGGTGCCGGGGGCCGCGGGCTTCAGCATCACCTTGGCCGAGCCGTAGATGCCGATGACCTCGTGGGGGATGGTGGTGCCCACCAGCGGGACTTCGATGAGGTTCTTCTTGGCGCCTTCGATGCCCTTGGCGATGGCCTCCGGCACCTCATTGGCCTTGCCCAGGCCGCGGCCCACATGGCCATGACCGTCGCCCACCACCACCAGGGCCGAGAAGCCGAAGCGCCGGCCGCCCTTGACCACCTTGGCGGTGCGGTTGACGTAGACCACGCGGTCCTTCAGTTCGTACTTGCTGGGATCGATGCGCTTCAAGGACTTCTCCTCCCTTAGAACTTGAGGCCGGCCTCGCGGGCCGCCTCGGCAAGGGCCTTGATGCTGCCGTGATAGCTGAGGCCGCCGCGGTCAAAGACCACTTGGCTGATGCCCTTCTCCTGGGCCTTCTTGGCCACCAGCGCGCCGATCTTCTTGGCGCCCTCGGAGGAGGACATGTTCTTGGCCGAGCCCTTGAGGTCGGCGCCCTGGGTCGAGAGACCCAGCAGGGTGACGCCGGCCACATCGTCGATGAGCTGCACCTGGAAATGCTTCAGGCTGCGGTAGACGGCCATGCGCGGGCGCTCGGCCGTTCCGGCCATGCGCTTGCGCAGGCGGACATGTCGCTTGATGCGGGTGGACTTCCTGTCGGTTCCGGTGATCATTGCAAAAACCTCCTGCGGTGCGGCTTACTTGCCGCCGCCCGTGGCCGCGGCCTTGCCAGCCTTGCGGCGGACGACCTCGTCGCTGTATCGGATGCCCTTGCCACGATAGGGTTCGGGCGGCTTCTTGAATCGCACATTGGCGGCGAACTGGCCGACGGCTTCCTTGTCGGCGCCGCTGATGGCCAGCGACACCTGCTTTTCGACCGCCACCTGCACGCCGGCGGGGATCTCCATCTCCACGGGGTGGGAGAAGCCCAGGGTCATGACCAGCTTCTTCCCCTCCACCGCGGCGCGGAAGCCCACGCCCTCAATCTCGAGCTTGCGGGTGTAGCCTTGGCTGGCGCCAGACACCATGTTGGCGAGCAGCGCGCGGGTGAGCCCGTGCAGGGCCTTGCACTGCTTGCTCTCGTCCTGGCGGCTGACCAGCAGATGGTTGTCCTTCAGCTCAACGCTCATCTTGGGGTGGATCTGGCGGTTGAGCTTTCCCTTGGGGCCCTCGACAGCCACTTCCGTGCCGTTGATCTTCACCTTGACCCCGGCGGGGATGACGACGGGCATGCGACCGATGCGTGACATGGCACTCCTCTTCTTCAGTTCCGGGTTGCGCTTACCAGATGCTCAGCATGTGCTCGCCGCCCACGCCGGCCTTGCGGGCCTGGCGGTCGCTCATCACGCCCTTGCTGGTGGAGAGCACCGCGATGCCCAGGCCGCCCAGCACCCGGGGAATCTCATCCTTGCCGGCATAGACGCGGAGGCCGGGGCGGGAGATGCGGGACAGGCCGTTGATGACCCTCTCGGTCTTGGTCCGGGGCTTGAAATAGACCCGGATCACGCCGTGGCCCTCGGCCTCAAGGTATTTGTAGGTGCGGATGTAGCCCTCTTCCTTGAGGAGCTTGATGACCTCCTGCTTCAGCTTGGAGGCAGGGATGTCAACCTTGTCATGGTTGGCCCGGTTTGCGTTGCGGATCCGGGTCAGCATGTCCGCGATGGGGTCCGTCATGCTCATAAGTGTTGCTCCTGAGTTACCAGCTGGCCTTGACCACGCCAGGGATGAGGCCCCGGTGGGCCATGTTGCGGAAGCAGATGCGGCAGATGCCGAAGCGGCGCAGGTAGGCGCGCGGCCGGCCGCACAGCTTGCAGCGGTTGCGCACGCGCACCTCGAACTTGGGCTTCTTCATCGACTTGTTGATGGACGCGAGACGGGCCAAGGGAACCTCCTGCTAGGCTCTAGTTGCGGAAAGGCATGCCCAAGTGCTTGAGGAGGGCCTTGCCTTCGTTGTCGGTGCGGGCGGTGGTGATGATGCAGATGTCCATGCCCTGCACCCGGGTGACCTTTTCGTACTCGATCTCGGGGAAGATGATCTGCTCCTTGACGCCCAGCGTGTAGTTGCCGCGGCCGTCAAAGCTGCGGCTGGGCACGCCGCGGAAGTCGCGGATGCGGGGCAGCGCAATGGTCATCAGCCGGTCCAAGAACTCATACATGCGCTCGCCGCGCAGGGTGACCTTGGCGCCGATGGGCATGTTCTCGCGGATCTTGAAGTTGCTGATGGCCTTCTTGGCGCGCGTGGTCTGGGGCTTCTGGCCCGTGATGCGGGTCAGCTCGTCCACCGCGGTGTCCAGCAGCTTGATGTTCTGGCTGGCGTCGCCCACGCCCATGTTGACCACCACCTTGTCCAGGCGCGGCACCTGCATGGGGTTCTTGTAGCTGAATTCCTTCATCAGCTCCGGGATCACTTGCTTCACGTACTTCTCTTTCAGCCGAGCGGCCATCGTTCATCTCTCCTGCGAAACGGAACGCGCTGTTCCTTGGGGATCTAGGGACCGGAAGGCCTAGGCCTTGGCCGGCTCGATCATCTCGCCGGTCTTGCGGACCACGCGCACCAGCTTGCCTTCGGGCAGGCGCTTGCGTCCCAGGCGGCTGGGCTTGTTGCTGTGGGGGTCGAGCACCATCACCTTGGCGATGGAGAGGGGGGCTTCCTTCTCGAGGATGCCGCCCTGCTGGACCTTCTGGTTGGGCTTGGTGTGGCGCTTGACGAAGTTGACCTTCTCGACCAGGACCTTGCCATCCTTGGGGAAGACCGCCAGCACCTTGCCGGACTTGCCCTTGTCCTTGCCCGAGAGAACGGTCACCACATCGCCTTTGCGGACCTTGTAGCGGATCGCCATTGTCGAACCTTCCATGTGGGGCGGCCGGGGCCGCCGTTGAGCGCTCACAGGACCTCAGGGGCCAGCGAGATGATCTTCAAGAAGTTGCGGTCGCGGAGCTCTCGGGCCACGGGGCCGAAGATGCGCGTGCCGCGCGGGTTGAGCTGCTCGTTGATGACCACCGCGGCATTGTCATCGAAGCGGATGAAGCTGCCATCCTGGCGGCGGTGCTCGCGCACCGTGCGCACGATGACGGCCCGCACCACTTCGTGGTCCTTGACGGCCGCGCCGGGGATGGCCTCTTTGACGGCGGCGACGATGACATCGCCGATGGTGGCGTAGCGGCGGCGGGTGCCGCCCAGCACCTTGATGCACTGGATGCGCTTGGCGCCGCAGTTGTCGGCCACGTTGAGCATGGTCTGCATCTGGATCATGGAATACCCCTCAAAATGCCCTTCTTACTGAGCCTGGGCGACCTTGTTGCGTTCGACGATCTCGAGCAGGCGCCAGCGCTTGGTGGCGGACAGCGGGCGGCATTCAACGATGCGCACGCGGTCGCCGATCTGAGCCTGGTTGAGCTCGTCGTGGGCCTTGTAGCTCTTGGTGCGGCGGATCGTGCGCTTGTAGAGGGGGTGCCGGTACTGGCGCACCACCTCGACCACCACGGTCTTCTGCATCTTGTTGCTGCTCACCACACCTTCACGAACCTTGCGCTTGGCTTTGATGGCCATCGGCTATCTCCTGCTCACTTGGACGCGCCGGCCTTGGGGGCGGCTGCGGGCTTCTTCTGCTTGAGGATCGTGCTGATGCGGGCCACCTCGCGGCGTGCGACGCGCACGCTGACGGCATCCTCAAGCTGGCGGGTGGACTTGCGGAGCGTGAGCTTGAAAAGGTTCTCCTTGGCTTCCCGCAGCTTGGCTTCCAGCTCAACCTGCCCCAGCTCTCGCAGGGACTTGGCCTTGGTGGGCTTCATCAGGCGACCTCCTCGGCCGCCGCCCGCTCGCGGGCGACGAACACGGTCTTGAAGGGCAGCTTGTGGCCGGCCAGCTCAAAAGCCTGGCGCGCCAGCTGTTCGGTGACACCATCGATCTCAAAGAGCACCCGCCCGGGCTTGATCACCACCACCCAGAACTCCGGGGCGCCCTTGCCCTTGCCCATGCGGGTCTCGGCCGGCTTCTTGGTGACCGGCTTGTCCGGGAAGACCCGGATCCACACCTTGCCGCCGCGCTTGATAAACCGGGTGATCGCCACGCGCGAGGCTTCAATCTGGCGGTCGGTGATCCAGGCCGGCTCGAGAGCCTTCAGCCCGTAATCGCCAAACGCCAGCGCGCCTCCCCGCCACGCTTTTCCGGTGCGGCGCCCGCGCTGCTGCTTGCGGTACTTTACTTTTTTCGGCATCAACATATCGACTGGCCCGTTCCCTTACGCTTCCGCGCTTGCATTTACGCCGGCACCGCGCTTCGCGCGAGCCGGGATTTTTTCGCCCTGGTAAATCCAGCACTTCACGCCGATGATTCCGTAGGTGGTATGGGCCTCGGCCAGCCCGTAATCGATGTCCGCGCGGAGGGTCTGCAGCGGCAACCGCCCTTGCAGGTACCACTCCTTGCGGGCGATTTCCGCGCCGTTCAGACGCCCGCCCACGTGCACCTTGATTCCCTTGCAGCCGAAACGCAGCGCCGAGTCCACCGCCTTGCGCATGGCGCGCCGGAAGGCCACGCGCTTTTCCAGCTGCAGGGCGATCGATTCCGCCACCAGTTGCGCGGCGAGCTCAGGACGGTGCACTTCCTGAATGTCGATGTGCACTTCGCGGTTGGTGCGCTTCTGCACTTCGTTCTTCAGCTTGTCGATTTCCGAGCCTTTGCGCCCGATGATGATTCCCGGCCGCGCGGTGTAGATCCGCACCACCAGCTTGTTGGCGGCGCGCTCGATATCGATGGAATCG
>CAYXCT010000051.1:0-11836 GCA_964463435.1 uncultured bacterium
GGACCGCAAGCTGGAGCTGCGCTTCTACCGCTGCGTGCTGGCCAAGGGCAGCCCTGAGCCCCGCGCGATCGATGTGCAAGACCTGCGCTGGGTGCGGCCCGAAGAGCTCATCTACTTCCAGTTCCCCAAGGCTGACCGCGAGATCGTGGCCCGCTTGGCCAAGGCGGCCAGCGGAAACTGAGGCGAGCATGGCCGAGCCCTGGGCACCCAAGGTCTTCACGGTCGCGGAGGCGGATGCGCTGCTGCCCCAGGTGGCCGCGCGGGTGGCCCGGCTCAAGGCCCTGCGCCAGGGCATCGTGGGCCTGCAGGCGCGGGTGGACATCGAGGAGCTGGCCGGCGGGCCGGCCAGCCAGGCCCGGAGCGCGGTGCAGAGCCTGCTGGCTGAGATCAACAGCCAGAGCCGCGAATTCCACGCTGAGCGCGCGGCCCTGCATGAGCTGGGCTGCGAGCTGAAGGACCTGGCGCGCGGCCTGGTCGATTTTCTCTCCGAGCGCGATGGCCGCCTGGTCTGCCTCTGCTGGATGGAGGGCGAGGAGCGCATCGCGCACTGGCATGACCTTGATGAAGGCTTCGCAGGCCGCCGGCCCCTTTGACCGGCCCCACCGTCCCCAGCTAGGAGGCCCGCATGGGAACCCCAATCCGCTTTCTGCGACCCCTGTACCTGGAGGCGGCGCGCAAGGCCCTGCGCGAGGGCCGCGGCGCCGAGGCTGAGGAGCTGCTGCTGGCCAGCCTGGCTGAGGGCCCGGCTGAGGGCGATGCCGGGGCCCAGGCCGAGCCGCACCGCCTGCTGCTGGGGCTGTACCAGCGCCAGGGCAAGTGGCCCCAGGCCGAGGCCGCGGCCCGCGAGGCCCTGGCCATCCTGGCGCCGGCCTGGACCCTGGAGAGCCCGGACGTGATGGACCTGGTGGGCGAGCTGGCCGAGGCCCTGCGCCAGCAGAAGCGCGCCGCCCTGGCGCGCCCGCTCTTTGAGCAGGTGCTGGCCTTCCATGAGCGCCGCGTGGGCAGCGAGCACCTGGAGCTGGTGCCGGCCCTGCGCCAGATGTCCGACCTCTGCCTGGCCCAGAAGGACGCCGTGGGAGCCCGCGCCTACGCCCGCCGCGCCCTCGACATCCAAGAGAAGGTGCTGGGCACGCACCACATCGAGCTGGCCGCCACCGCCCGCCGGGTGGCCGACCTTTGTGAGCTCTGCGGCCGCATGGAAGAGGCCGAGGGCCTGCTCAAGTGGATGGTGGCCATCCGCGAGAAGGCCTTGGGCCAGGCCACCCCCGCGGTGGCCGAGGCCCTGGAGGCCCTGGCCGCGCACTACAGCCTGCGCGAGAAGTGGCCCGAGGCCGAAGCCGCGCTGCAGCAGGCGCTCGCCATCCAGGAGAAGCAGCAGGGCCCCGAGAGCGCGGCCGCGCTCAGCCTGCTGGAGGACCTGGCCAACCTGCACGACGCCCGCGGCGACGATGCCGGCGCCGAGGCCCTGCGCGAGCGGCTGCATGCCCTGCGCAAGGCGGCCAAAAAGGGCAAGAAGGGCCAGTGAGGGCCAGGCCCCATGCTGCGCTGAACGGCCTGATGCTGCTCGGCATGCTGGCCCTGCTGGTGCTGCGCGCGCCGCAGCTGCTGGCCAGCCTGAATGCGGACTCCTATTACATGGAATGCCTTTGGCGGGACTTGGCGCTAAGCCATGTCCCGCTTTTTTATTGGTGCCTGCCGCCAGCGCCCAGCCTCTTCCCTGACCTGCCCTTGTATGGGCTCTGCCGCCTGGTGGGCCAAGGCCCGGGCCCGGCCTATGCGCTCTACTCCATCTTCAGCACCCTGCTGCTGACAGGCTCCTTCTACCTGCTGGCGCGCCAGCTTCCCGGCGCCCGGCGCCATGCTTTGCGCATCTCGCTGGCCGCCAGCCTGGGCCTGCTGCTGATCATCCCCTTGGGCAGCCCCATCCCCGCGCTGTTCCAGCCAGCCTTTCACGCCTCTTCGCTCATCCTCGGCTTGGTGATGCTGGCCCTGGCCCTGGCCAGCGCGCGCGCCAAGCTGGCCTGGGGCTGGATGGCGCTGGGCTGGGCCCTGGCCCTGCTGGGCAGCTTCTCGGACCTGGCGCTGGCAGCGCTCTTCATCCTGCCCTTGGCCCTGGCCAGCATCATCAGCCGCATCACAAAGGCCAAAGCGCGCCTGCCCTTGGTTTTTCCTTTAGGCGCTGGCCTGGCATCGCTCGCAGGCGCAGGATGCCTTGCCCTGGTGAGGCTCAGGATCCTCACGCCCTTCCATGCCCAGCGGGTGATGGGCTTGTGGGAGCTGCCGAGGCCCTTGGTCCAAATCGCGATCACAAGCCGCGACCTGCTGGCAATAGCCCGGGCGCAGCCAGCGCTGGCGCTTGTCGCTCTCGCTTGGCTGCTGCTGGCGCTGCTGCGCTGGCGCAAGGCCCGCGGCAGGGCCGGCCGATCGCGCTGGCAGGTGGCGGGCTTCTTCATGCTGTGCCTGGGCCTGGACCTTGTCCTGCCCTTTTTCTCAGCCAACAGCGCGGATGCGCGCTACCTGCTCCCGTTGCTGGCCGTCCCCCTGTTCCTGCTCGCCTGCTATCCGCCGCCGCTGCCCAGGCTCAAGGCCTGGCTGTGGGCTTTGGCCGCCTGCCTGTTCCTCAGCGAGGCAGGCCTGGCTTGGCAGGCCCTGCCTGCCTGGAGCAGCGCCTTTGAGCTCAAGGCGCCAGAAGAGCAGGCCTGGCTGGAAAGCCTGGTGCAGCGCTACGGCCTGCACCATGGCTATTGCGGCTACTGGCAGGAGAAGCCGCTGCGCGTCTGCAGCCAGGGCCGGCTGCAGCTGGCAGCCCTGGACTGGTCCAGCAGCCCGGCCTGCCCCTTGGTGCCGCTTTTCCTCATCTGCAACAATGCCTGGCATCGCGGGCCAGGCATCGATGACTTCCCCTGCTACGACTATGTGCTGGCAGACGGCCTGGACCCTGCCCGGCTGCGCGCCACCTTTGGCGAGCCCGCCGTGGTGGAGAGCTGGGGAGCGCATCAAGCCTGGGTCTACAACCGGCCCCAGGACATCATCTGCCGCAATTTCCTGCGCAAGTTCCTGAGCCAGGAAGGCCCTGGCCCCACGGCCCTGGTAGCGCAGGGCATGGAGCCTCTCAGCGCTGCCTCGGCGCGCTCGCTCTTGAGCATGCAGGTGCAGCCCGGCTTCGATGCCTTTGTGCAGTTCGACCCGCCGGCGCAGGCCCAAGTGCTGGAGCTGTGGGGCTGGTCGCAGGACAGCTGGGACCTGCAGCTGATGGGCAGCCAGGGCAAGCTCCTGGAGCGCCTCCATCTTGCTGGCCAGGGCAAGGATGCGCCTGCGATCTGGTACGCTCCCATCCGGTCGCGCGAGCCCATCTATGCGGTGCGCCTGCTGCCGCGCCAGGCAGCTGGCTTCAGGGGCTTGCTGGCTTATCCCGATGCTGGCGGGTCTGGCCCGGGTTTGTAAGCTGTCGGATTCCATGGCACAAAAAAAGCCCCCTCCATTTGGAGGGGGCTTTTGCATTTCGTGCTTTGTTTCAATCCTTCAGCAGCTCCACCACAGCCGCATGGCCGGCGCGCAGGGCCAGGTCCAAGGGGGTCAGCCCGTCCTTGTCGCGGATGCGCTTGGGCGCCCCGCGCTTGAGCAGCAAAGCCGCGGCATCGGCGTGTCCGAAGAGCGCTGCCAGGTGCAGGGCCGAGCGGCCGTCGGCATTGGCGGCCATGGCCAGCATGGGGTCGGCCTTGAGCAGCTGCTCCAGGCGCCAAGCCTGGCCCAAGGTGGCGGCCTCAAAGAGGTCCAGGTTGAGGCTGGCCTGGGTGAGGGCATCGGCCATGTCCTGGCGCCGGCGCTCCAGGGCCAGCATGAGGGGCGAGAAGCCCTGCTTGTCGCGGCGCTGGGCCAGCGCTGGGTCCGCGCCTAGCAGGCGCATCAGGCGGGGCAGGTCGCCATCCAAGATGGCGGCAAAGGGCTCTTCGGTCTTGGGGTCCAGGGGCATGGCAGGTCCTTCTGGCTCAGGCGCGGCTGGGCCGCCGCTTCACCTCAAGCATCCAGCGCATGTCCAGGCTGCCCAGGGTGCTGGTGACGGGCTTGAGCACCAGGCGGTCGCCTTCGGCCAGGCCCAGGGCATCCACCAGCTCATGGGGGAAGGCCAGATGGTGCATGGGGCCGCGCTTCTCCAGCGCCAGCTCCCAGGTGAGCTTGGTGAGCAGGTAGTCCACATCCACCTGCTGGCTGGATATCTCATACTCGCAGCGGGAGCAGAAGAGCGTGGTCACGCTGCCGGTCTTGGTCTTCTTGACGCTCTTCTCCAGCGGGCTGTG
This sequence comes from uncultured bacterium, assembly GCA_964463435.1. Classification (GTDB taxonomy): domain Bacteria; phylum Oederibacteriota; class JAJYGY01; order JAJYGY01; family JAJYGY01; genus CAYXCT01. Next base: position 4,299 of record CAYXCT010000051.1, read on the forward strand.
GCAGTCCGGGCAGATGGCGCGGCGGTCCACGCCCATGCCGCGGCGGTCCTTGAGCACCTTGGCATTGAGCTTGCGCCGGTCCTGGCCGCGGGGGGCACTCTTCTCAGGCATGCTGCCTCCAGAGAGGATGGCGCCTAAAAGATGCGCTTGACCTTGGGAAAGTTGAGCCAAACGCTCACGCCGCACCAGCGCTCGCCCTCGGGGCAGGGCCCTCGCCGGCCGTCGTCCGGCACCAGGCCGCGGCGCGTGAGGCAGGGCGGGCCGATGAAGGCGGCCAGGCCGGGATGCTCCGCGGCCAGGGCGGCCAGCTCTTGCATGCTGGCGTCGTAGATCTCCTCCTGGGCCAAGAAGCAGGTGCGCATGCGCCACTTGTGCAGCAGGCCCAGCAGGTCGCCGCTCTCGGTGTAGCGCAGGCGCAGGGCGTTGGGCAGCACCAGCACGGCCTGGTGGGCCGGCACGCCCAGCTCCAAGAGCCGGTTCTTGGCCTGCCAGGCCTTGGCGCAGGCATCCAGGTACTCCTGCCGGGCGCCGTCATCGGCGCGCAGGGCCAGGGGCAGGGCCACGTCCGGCCGCGAGGTGTGGCTGAGGCAGAGCAGGGGCCGACTGGCCGGCACGCTGCGGTGGCGCTGGTCCTGGCTGTCGGCGGTGTGCGAGAGGCGCTTGCGGAAGACATAGCGGGCATGGGCCAGGCAGCGCATGGCCGGCGACTGGGCCCAGGCATTCAGGCTCTGCAGCAGCAGCGGGTTGCGGGCCGGGTCCAGCAGCAGGCCCAAAGCCTGCTTGTCCGGCAGCGCCGCGCCAGGCAGGCCCAGCACCTCGCGCAGGGCCTGCGCCACCACGGCCTCGGCCCTGGGCGTGCAGTCCACCAGCGCGCTCAGCGCCTCATCCCCGCCCAGGCTCGCATCGAATTCCGCGGCCAGGGCGTCGCCCGGGCCCAGGGCCTGGCTGGGCTTGGCCCAGGCCTCGGGCCGGCTCTCAGGCGCCAGCTCCTGCGGCAGCAGCCGCGCGGCCAGCTCCGGGTCCTGCTGCTTGAGCAGGGCCAGCATCTGGCCCACCACCTCGCGCGATTCCTCGGGGCAGTCGGGGCTGCCGGCCATCTGCGCGTAGCGCGCCAGGTCGAGCAGGCCCACGCTGTGGTAGAGCGTGGTGTGGGCGGCGATGGGCAGCAGGTAGCGGGCGGTCTCGATGGCCTTCTTGCCGGCCTCGCGCTCAGCCTCCTTCTCATCCTGGCCCTTGACGCGGGCCAGCGGCGCCCAGCGCTTGCGGGTGGTCTCAAGCAGGCGCTCGCTCAGCCGCGCATAGCCCGCCCAGGCATCGCGCAGGGCGGCCTCATACACGGCCAGGGCCTCAGGGCCCAGGCCCTGAGGCACGCGGGCGCGCACGGCGCTCATCTCCACATAGCGCTGGCTCTGCTGCTCTGAGTTGTAATAGGGGTGGCTGTGCAGGAACGACCAGACGAAATGGCGGGAGACATTCTCGAGCACAAAGCTGAGGCTCTGGTGCTGAAAGGGCGTGTGATGCCCGGCGGCGATGATGCTGGGCCCCAGCTCCTGGCGCTGGCGGTCATTGACCTCTTGCGGGGCGATGGGCCGGCTGCTGTAGCAGGTGCGGGCCGCGGCCAGGGCCAGGCCATAGGCGTCGCTGAGCGGGGCCGAGGCCAGGCGCACCTTGGGGGCCGGGCTCTCAATGCTCTCAAGGCTGATGGGCTTGAGGCTCATGCTGGGCTTGAGCCTACCACTGCCGGCCGTAGCCGGGCCGGCCGGCGTTGCGGGGCTCGCGGCGCGGCCTGAGGTCCGCGGCATGGCCCTGCACCGCGGGCTTCTGCAGGCTGGCCTGGCGCAGCAGGCTGGTGGCCTGGGCATCGCCCTGGGCCGAAGAGGCGCTGTCCACGCGGGCCCCGCGCAGGGGGCGGCCGCCGGCCGGCTGGCCCATGCGCTGATGGTCGCTCTGCATGGCGCGGGTCTGCTGGCGGCCTCGGCCCGCGCTGGCGCGCGCCGTGGGCACGGGCGCGTGGCCTATGCGGTTGCCGAAGTTGTCGTCATCGGCCTCATCCTCCACCACCAGGCTGGGCTTGGCCGCTGTCGGCGGCGGCGGGTCCAGCAGCTTGTCCTTGGCTGGCGCGGCTTGCTTGTGCTCGCCCAGCTCGGGCCGCAGGCCGGCCTCTTCAGGCAGAGGGGCCAGGATCGGGGCCGCGGCCTGCTCCACGGGCTCGGGTGCCGCGGGCCTGAAGGCCGGGGCTGGAGCCGGGGCATAGGCAGGCGGCTGGGGCCGCCGGGCCAGCTGGTCTGCCTGGCGGCTCTGGGCCTCAAAGGGCAGCAGGCTGTTGGCCGGCACGCGCTGGGGGTCTGGCATGGGCGGCAGGTTGGGGTTGGGCGTGAAGGGCAGGGGGCCGCCGGGCTGGCGGTAGCCGGCAGGGGCGACGTAGGCCGTGGCTTGCGGGCTGGCGCTGGAGTAGCTGGCGCGGCTGGGCTGGGCATTGGCCGGGTTGTAGGGGCGCTGGCTGCCGTAGTTGCGGCCGTTGTTGCGGTAGGGCTGATTGGGGTTCATGGAGCCTGGAGAAGTGATGGAAAGGCGCTTGGCATGAGGCGGCGCCACGGAGGCCCTGAAAGAAGGCCAGTTCTGGGGTTTACCTGGGATGAGGACGGGGGCCGGGCATCAAAGCCGCGGCAGCAAAGGGCAGCCCATGCAACTGAAGGCGCCAAAGGACCCTGGGACTAGCGGTCAAATTCTCAACCAAAGCAGATTCACTCTAACCCAAGCCGGCGCAGGGTGTAAACAGAGAATTGCGGCCTCATCCCTCCCTATACAGCTCCAGCATCCATCCCAGCATCAGCAGGCTCGATGCTGGGAGGAACAAGGCGCTCAAGCCCAGGCTCAGCCAGCCGTCCGGCGTCAGGTCAGGAACATGGCCCAAGAGCAGGCTCAAGCTGCCCCACACGGCCATCAGCGCCAGGGCGCGGCCGTGGCGGCCGGCCATGCGGCCAGGCGCCTGGTCCAGGCTCTCGGCCGGGCTCTTGGCCTCCAGCACGGCCAGGCAGGGCGAGAGGCAGCGCAAGTAGAGCCAGGCCATGGCAGGCAGCAGGCCGGCCAAGACCAGGGCCAGGCAGGCCAGGCCGCTGGCCAGGCTGTGGGGCTCGGCCCAGGCAGAAACAAAGGCGCCGGGCAAGATGCCCAGCAGCAGCACCGGCCCCAGCCGGGCCGAGAGCAGCAAGTCGCTCAAGGCCCAGCGCAGGCCGGCCCGCCAGGCAGGCTCCTCTGCCGTGGCCATGCCCGCGCTGCGGGCCATCTGGCGCAGGGCCAGGGCCAAGAAGAAGACCTCGGCCGGCGACCAGGCCAGGTCCAGCACCAGCCGGGCCTGGCCGCCCAGGCCAAGCGCCTGGCCCGCCAGCACGGGCAGCAGCTCGGCCAGCAGCAGCAGGCTGATGAGGGGCCAGGGCCGTTGGCGCAGGGCCTGGGCCATCAGGCGCAGGGCTTTAGCTAGGCTCTTCAGGGCTTGCCCTCCTCCACGGCCAGCAGGTAGAGGCTGGCCTGGTCCTGGGCGGAAAGGTGGAAGCGCGCGTGGCCGGCCTGCCAGTCCAGCTTCAAAGGCTCGCCCGGGGTCCCATCGCTCCTAAGCGGCCTCAGCACCCAGTGGCTGTTGTGCAGCTGCAGGTCCACCTGGGCGTCCAGGCCCTGCATCAGCACCGGGCCCGTGCCCGGCGCGCGCAGGCAGGTGAAATCGGCGTTGTAGCTCTGGCCGCTGTTCTCGCTGTGGGCCAGGGCCAGCAGCAGCACGCGGCGGGTCTGGTCCAGGGGTATGTCATCCAGGCTGGCGGCCACCAGCGCGCCCCAATCCTGGCCGGCCTGCACCGTGGCGCTCAAATAGCTGCTCTGGCGCGTGGCGCCGGCCAAATCGCCCAGCATGCCGGCCATCTGCGGCCCGCGCAGGCTGAGCCGGCCGGCCCCGTATTCCAGCACCATGCCGCCGCCCGCGCTGCGGATGACCTTGCTGGTGGCATCGTCGTAGGGCTTGGCCTTGGCCAGGTCCGCGGGCTTGGCATCGCCCTGCACCAGCTTCTTGCTCACCTGGGCCACATAGGCCAGCCAGGGCTGGTCATTCAAGAGCCGGCTGCGGCTGCCCTGCGAATAGAGCATGGTGTCATCCACCTCCTCCACCACCTTGGCCGCGGCCGGGGCTATCATGGCCCGGTGGTAGATGAGGGCCGCCATCTCAAAGGCGGCCTCGTTGTCCGGCCGCGAGCCTATGTCAAAGGGCTGCATGCGGCCCGCGCCCTGGTGGTTGCCGGCATAGTCGAACTGAAGCATGCCATCCCAGCCCTGCAGGGAGCCGTAGGCCGCCATCATCAGCGGGCCTTCCAAGCGCCAGCGGTTGGGGAAGCAGTCGTTCCATTCGGTCACGATCAAGGGCTTGCCTTCGGCCTTCCAGTCGGCCAGGCGCAGAGGCAGGGCGTTGAAGTCAAAGGGGTGCCGGATCATGCTCAGGTCGTCAAAGGGCGCGGCATCAATCTCGCTCCAGCCGCCCGCCATCTTCCATACCTGCGGATGGTCCCAGTAGGCGTGGGTGTCCACAAAGTCCATCTGGGAGTTGGCCGCCCATTCCAGCAGCACGGGCAGGCCTATGTTGCTGCCCGTGATGAGCGCGCGCACCCCGTTCTTGCGCAAGAAGGCGCGCAGGCCCTGGTAGGCCTTGCCCTCGCGCCAGGCCATGAAGCGCAGGCTGGCCTCGGCATTCTCGGGGTGCTCAAAAACCTTCAGGTTTCGCTGGTCCCAGTCAAAGCCGAAGCGGGTGATGGGCCCCTTGCCGCCCCAGGCCTCGAACTGGCGCTGCAGCTCGGCCTCATAGGCCGGGGGAAAGTCCTGGCGGCCGAAGCCGGTGAAGAGGCTGCTCTCGTTGACCATCTCCATGCCCAGCAGGGCCGGGTCGTCCTTGAGCGCGCGATGGGTGTAGGGGTTCACGTGGCTCAGCACGGCCAGGGCGTATTCCTGCTCCAGGGCGATCACCTTGTCGCTGAACTGGGCCACGCCCTTGGCGCCCAGCTCCAGCTTGCTGGCCTCGGGCAGGCCGTCACCGTCCTTGAACTGCCGGTGCACCAGCAGGTCGTGGTAGATGTAGATGCCGCGCTTTTCAAATTGAGAGATCAGGTAGTCCAGCCGGTCGCGGCTGTCCGCGTCAAAATGCCGGCTGTCCGGCTTGGCCTTGTCAATGAGGCTGGGGCTGGCCCAGGGCGCGTCCATGTGGTGCAAGCGCACCAGGTTCACGCCCAGGCGGCTCAAGCGCAGGGCCAGGGCCTCGGCCTCGGCATGGCTGGGGAAGGCGTTGCCGGCCACCAGGTTCACGCCCCAAAAGCGCGCGGGCGCGCCGTCCTCAAAGCGCAGCTCGCCGTCCGAATCAGGCGCCACAAAGCCGTGCTTGCCCGCGGGCGCGTCCAAGAGAAAGCTCAGGTCCAGGGCCGTGGCGGCCGTGTCGCTGGCCGGCTGATAGGCGTACCAGCCCCGGGTGTCGGTATGGCGGCGGGCCACCACGCGGCTCAAGACCGTGCGGCCCTCAGCATCCACCTGCACCAGGCTCAGGTCATCGAACCAGGCGCGGCCCGTGCAATGGCTCAGGCCCGCCTCCACGCGCGCTTCCACTGCCCCGGCAGGCACAGCATAGCGGTGGCTGTAATGCGCCCAATCCTGGTCCCCGGCCAGGCTGGCCAGGGCATCGGGCCAGCCGCCCACTTGCTGGCCGTCCTTGTCCTTGAACTCTATGGTCATGCGGGCCAGCATGTAATTCTCCTTGCCCGGCACCACGCCTTCCACCTTGGCCCAGCCGCTGTAATCCACAAAGGCCGGGGCCTTGTCAGCTTCCCAGCGCAGGCTCTGGCCAGCGGTCTTCCAGGCCTCTACGTCCGATTCCATCATCAGCGCGTGGCGCGACTTGCGGCCTGGCTGCGAGACCGCGGCGCCCTCCCAGCCGCCTTGGCTGGGCTGCTCAAAGCCCGGGTTGAGCAGGCCGTTGGCGCGCCGGGCTGTTGGCGCATCTGCCAGGCCCGGGTGGGCGCTGGCGCCGCGGGCCAGGGGCTGGTCGTCAAAATCCAAAGCATTCAGCTCCACATGGTCAAACCACGCCAAGCCGCTGCATTCAGCCAGCTCCAGCTTCACCTTCACCTGGGCCGCTCCCTTGGGCACGCTGTAGAGCCGGCTGCCAAAGCGCCAAGGGCTGTCGCCCTTTTCGCGCAGCACATCCGCGGGCCAGCCGCCCACCTGGGCGCCCTGGGCATCATGAAAGGTGATGGTGATGCGGGCCTGCTGCCAGTCCTCGCTGCCGGCGGTTACGCTCTGGCAGCGCATCCAGCCCGACACTTCCACTGCGGCTGGCGGCGTCACGCCAAAGGCCACCATCTGGGTGAGCGTGGCGTCATCCGCTGCCGTGCCCGTGATGCAGGCGCTGTGGCCCTGGCCGCGGCCCGCGTCCAAGGCGTAGCTGCCCTGCCACACAGCCTGCTTGGCAAAGTCGCCGTTCTTCAGCCAGTTGAGGCTGGGGCTGGCCGCGGCCAGCGGAGAGAGGGCCAGGGCCAGCACAAGCGTGAGCAGCGCGCGCATCAGGGCTCCAAAAGGGGGGGATGGCCGATGTTAGCACGGCCCGGGCTGGCCATGAACTGCAAACGCGCGGCCGGGCTAGGGGGCTGAATGGCCCCTTGACTAGGAGGCGGTTTCCTTGCTATAAGTATCGCCACATTTAAAGGCGGCCCAAAGCCGCCTGCGGGCTTGTAACTCAGCTGGTTAGAGTGCCTTCTTCACAGGGAGGAAGTCGTAGGTTCGAGTCCTACCAAGCCCACCATCTTTAAAAAGGAAGTCATTGTCTTTTCAATGGCTTCCTTTTTTTGTGTCTAGAATGTCCTCTGATTACGATGGTTTTCTAAGATATTTTTCATCAACCCTCTCAAAATGATGATTTCATTGATTTGAAAGGACATCCTCTTTGCCAAAGGAGGAAGTCGAAAGGGCATGAGTTGATGATGGGTTGATGTGAGCTTTGGAAGGCGAGGAGTCGATGTAAAAATTGATTTTAGGCTGGCAAGGGCATTTAGGCAGGTTAGGGATAAAGTATTTTTAAAAGCCATCCTGAGCGGTCTGGAGAGGTCTGTGGGGGTTGGATTCAAAGCAGTGGGGGCAAATTGACCTTGAAGAAAATCAGGATTATAGGATAATTGTGCAAGAATGGGACAAAGTTGCGTGGATAGGGAAATGTGGAGGAGCGAACATGGTTAAATCAGACTCTCCCCAATATTCTGCCAATCTAGGAACGCCAAAGTATTCAAAATTAGTTTTCACCATTCTGGTTCTTATCCCACCAATTTTAGCAATGGCATGTCCTTTTATAACTCTGCCATTTGCGGTTCCAAGTTGGGTCTCAGCTCTACTAGTTGCGATTTTGCTTCTGATTACATGGCTATTAGCAAAGGACAAGAAAACATCGGCATTGGTATTTTATGTAATAGCATTTGTCTCGATGGCTTTAATGGGTTTGAGTAGAAACCATGAAATGTCTGGAG
>CAYXCT010000052.1:0-11711 GCA_964463435.1 uncultured bacterium
CTTCTTGTACTGGGGCAGGTCCAGGAACACGAAGAGCTCCGAGGCGGCCACCTTGTCAAAGTAGCCCAGCCAGGGCAGGTACTGGGGCTGATGCACCGAGAGGATCACGCGCCGCCCCGCCGCGCCGTCACCAGGGCCTTGAGCTGCTCGCGGGCGGAGCGCAGCATGGACTCAGTGGTGGGCCAGTCCACGCACTTGTCGGTCACGCTCACCCCGTACTTGAGCTGCTCCAGGTCCTCGGGGATGGCCTGGCTGCCGGCCTCCAGGTAGCTCTCGATCATCACGCCCACGATGCTCCGGTTGCCGCCCGCCACCTGGCGCACCACCTCTTCCATCACCTTCGGCTGGAAGCGGTGGTCCTTGCTGCTGTTGGCGTGGCTGCAGTCCACCACGATGGCCTGCCTGAGCCCGGCGGCCTTGAGGCCCTGCTCCGCCTGGGCCACCGCGGGGGCGTGGTAGTTGCCCTTGCCGCCGCCGCCGCGCAGCACCAGGTGCGAGTAGCGGTTGCCCAGGGTGTGCACCACCGCGGTCTGGCCCTGCTGATTGATGCCCAGGAAATGGTGGCCGACGCCGGCGCTCTTCATGGCGTCCAGCGCCACCTGCACCCCGCCATCCGTGCCGTTCTTGAAGCCCACGGGCATGGAGAGTCCGGAGGCCATCTCGCGGTGGGTCTGGCTCTCGGTGGTGCGGGCGCCGATGGCCGACCAGGAGATGAGGTCGCTGTGGTACTGCGGGGTGATGGGGTCCAGGGCCTCGGTGGCGCAGGGGAGCCCCAGGGCGTTGAAGTCGCGCAGCAGGCGGCGGCCCATCACCAGGCCGTCCTCGATGCAGAAGCTGTCGTCCATGTAAGGGTCGTTGATGAGGCCCTTCCAGCCGATGGTGGTGCGCGGCTTCTCAAAATAGACCCGCATCACCACGAAGAGGGTGTCGGCCACCTCAGCAGCCAGGGCCTTCAGGCGCCGGGCATAGTCCTCGGCGCCCTTGGGGTCATGGATGGAGCAGGGCCCCACCACCACCATCAGCCGGGGGTCCTTGCCATCCAGGATGTCGCGCACCGTCTGCCGGCCCTTGAGCACCGTGGCCTGCACCGCCTCGGGCAGCGGCACCTGGGCCTTGACCTGCTCAGGCGTGATGAGGACTTCGATGCTGGCGATGTTGATGTCGTTCTCTTGCTTAATGCTCTGGCGCGCGTTCATGCGTTTCCCTTCAGCGGATGCCCTTTTCTTGACTTTCCCAGATTTTGATGGCCGTGGCAAACGAATAATACCCGGTCTGGAATGCGTACAGCAGGCCCTGCGGCCCGTCCAAGAACCCGCGCTTGCGCAGGTAATTGTCCAAGAAGGTGCGCAGCGGCTTGACCCACAGGTAATAGGCGCCGCGGCCCTTGCCGGCCTTGGCCTTGCCCGCGGCCTCCAGGTCGGTGTAGCGGTTGAGCTTGTCCAGGGCCAGCTCCAGGCTGGGATAGGCGTGATGGATGAGGTGGCCCTTGAGCACGCCCTGCTTGGGCACGCTCACGCCCTCGTGCACATCCCCGCCCCCGGCGCGGTAGGCGCCCAGCTCGCGGCGGTAGAGGATGAGGTGGGTGCCGGGGTAGATGCCGCCATGGCGCAGCCAGCGGCCGTAGAAGTCGTTGACCTCGGCGATGCGGTAGCCGTCGCAGGCGGGCTGGCCGGCCAAGAGCTCGCTGATCTCGCGGGCCAGCGGCCGGCTGATGCGCTCATCCGCGTCCACCGACAGCACCCAGGGCTCTTTGCATTGGGCCACGGCGAAGTTGCGCTGGGCCGTGAAGCCGGGCCAGGGCCGGTTGAAGACTTTGGCCCCGGCCGCCCTGGCCAGGGCCCGGGTGCGGTCCTTGCTCTCTGAATCCACCACCACCACCTCGGCGGCGAAATCCAGCGAGGCCAGGCAGCCCGGCAGGTTGGCCTCCTCATCCTTGGTCAGCACGATGACCGAGAGCGGGGCCTTCTTCATCCTCTTCGCCATGCCGCTACCTCTGGGTCTTGAGCCAGGCCAGCACCGCAGGGATCGCCTGCTCGGCTGCCAGGTCTTCGATGCGCAGGCTCTGCGCCTGCAGGGCCTGATGCGGGGGGCCGTAGGGCTGCCATTCGCGCAGGGTCTCGGGCCCGCCAAAGAGCGTGAAGGTGGGCGTGCCGCAGGCAGCGGCCAGGTGCCGCGGCCCGCTGTCATTGGCCACCACCGCGCCGGCTTGGGCCAGGCAGGCCGCCTGCACCGGCAGGGGCAGGGGCCCGATGATTGCTGCGCCCTTGGCCAGGTCCGCGGGCAGGCTCAAGGGCTCGTAGGGCGCCAGCCAGGCCAGGCGCTTGCCAGCGGCGCGCAGGGCGCGCGCCAGGGCCTGCCAGCGCTCGCTGGGCCAGCGCCGCTCGGGCTTGCTGGCCGTGGGCGAGAGCAGCACCGCGCCCCGCCGCGGCAGGCCGAGGCCGCGCCAGAGGCTAGCGGCCTCGGCCTTGGCCCAGGGCTCCAGATAGAGGCGGGTGGCCTCGTCCGAGGGCGCCAGGCCCAGCGCCCGCAGGGCGTCAAAGTCGCGCTGGATGATGCTCTTGGGCTCCTTGCGCTCGCGGGCCGGCAGGTTGCAGAACCAGTCGCGGCCGCTGTGGTTGCGCACGCTGCGCAAAGGAGCCCCGCTCATCCAGCCCATCAGGGCGGTGCGGAAGCTGGCGTGCAGGCAGATGGCCAGGTCAAAGCCGCGGCGCTGCAGGCCGGCAAAGGTGGCGGCCTGATGCCTGAGGCCCCTGACCCACGAGGCCTGGTAGGGGATGACCTCGGCCACGCGCGGGTCGGCGCGGAAGAGGGGGGCGGCCGGGGCCGAGACCATCAGCGAGATCCGCGCCTGGGGCCAGGCGCGGTGCAGGGCTTCCAGGCAAGGGGTGGCCAGCACGGCATCGCCGATGCCGCGCAGCTTGATGAGCAGGATGCTGCGGGGGGCGGGGATCATCGGCGCATCACCTTGAGAACCTCCTCCAGGACCTCGGCGGGCTCCATCTTGCGCAGGCAGTCCTAGTGGCCCAGCGGGCAGGTGCGGGCATAGCAGGGGCTGCAGGAGAGGCCGTGGTAGAGGGCGCTGGCCTTGGGCGAGGCCGGCGCGCTCCAGGCCGGGCTGATGGGGCCGAAGAGCCCCACGCAGCGCGCGCCCGCGGCCGCGGCCACGTGCAGGGGGCCGCTGTCATTGGCCACCACGGCCTGCACCCTGGCGGCGCAGGCGGCCAGCCCAGGCAGGCTGGGGCAGAGGCAGGCGATGCCGCCCCCGGCCGCGGCGGCCACGGCCCGCAGGCTCTCCATCTCAGAGGGGGCGCCCAAGAGCAGGGGCTGGTAGCGCCGCTCCTTGAGCAGGCGGGCCAGGCAGGCCCAATGCTCCAGGGGCCAGCACTTGGCCAGGCCATAGGCGCTGGTGGGGCAGAGGGCCACCAGGGCCGCGTCCTGGCTCAGGCCGGCCTCGCGGAAGATGCGGTTCTGCTCTTCCACGCCGGCCTGGGTGAGCGGCAGGCGGGGCAGGCGGTCCTCAGGATGCGGATCCCCGCCGGCCAGCAAGGCCAGGTCCAGGTACTCCTCGGCCACCGGCCGGCTGCGGTCATCGGCCTTGAGGGGCGCCCATTGCGTCAAGAGCCAGCGCCGGCCCTGGCCGGGGCGGCCCAGGCGCTGGCGCGCCCCGCTCAAGAAGCCCGCCAGCGCGGCGGAGAAGCTGTTGGGGAAGACCAGCGCCAGGCTGAAGCGCTCGCGCCGCAGGCCGAAGAAGAAGGCCAGGCGCTGGCCGCGGGTGGCCGCGGCGGGCAGGGGCAGCAGGCGGTCAAAGAGCGGGTTGGCCGCGTGCAGGGCGCAGAGGCCCGGCCGGGCGGCCAGGCAGAGCTGGCTGCCGGGGCGGCCGCGCTTGAGCGCCGCCACCGCGGGCAGAAAATGGATGCTGTCGCCCACCCAGCTGGGTGCGATGAGCAGGGTCTGGTCCTGGGCCATGCCGGCTACTCCTTTTCCACCCAGGGCACCCCGGCCTTGCCGCCCTTGGCGACCCAGGAGCGGTGCCACCACTTGGCGTACTTCCAGAAGGTGGAGGAGGCCGAGAGCGCGGCCAGCTTGAGGCCGAGCCCGCCGTCCAGGAAGCCGCGCTTGAAGATCAGCATCTTCACCAGCACCCACCAGGGGTCCAGGCAGGCGCGCAGCAAGGCCAGGCGGGGCCGGGCGCCCCGGCGCTCGAAGAGCTCTTCCGCTTGCAGCGTGGTGTAGCGGTTCAGGCGCTCAAAGTAGCCGTGCAGGTCCGGGTAGCTGTCATGCAGAAGGTCGCCCTGCAGGCGGCCGCAGGGCTCGCCGGGGCTCGCGAGCTCCATGCCCTCGTGCACCTTGCGGCCGTTGAAGCGGGCCGCGCCGGGCATGAACAGGCGCAGGTGCCAGTCCGGGTACCAGCCGCCATGGCGCACCGGATGCCCCAAGAAGTGGTTGAGCCGGCACAGGCGCCAGGCCCGGGGCGAGCGCCCGGACACGGCCCGGCGGATGGAGGCGGCCAGCTCGGGGCTCAAGAACTCATCGGCATCCAGGCTCAAGACCCAGGGCGCGCGGCAGCGGGCGAAGCCGGCGTTCTTGGTGGCGGCGTAGCCCTGCCAGGCCACCTGGAAGACGCGGGCCTTGGCCTCGCGGGCCAGCGCCAGGGTGCCATCCGCGCTGGCCGAATCCAGCAGCACCACCTCATAGGCCAGCGGCTCGAGCAGGCGCAGGGCCTCAAAGAAGCGCGGCAGGCGCTGGGCCTCATTTTTGGTGATCACCAGCACCGAGAGCGCGGGCTTCAAGGCCTCCCCCCTCGGGCAGGCTTGAGCAGGCCTTGCAGGGCCTCGGCCACCGGCGCGGGCTCCACGCCCTCCAGGCAGGCGTGGTTCACCAGCGGGCAGCGCTCCGCGCCGTGCAGGGTGCAAGGCCGGCAGGGCAGCTCGCGCTCAAAGACCTGGTCGCGCGGGCCCAAGGGGGCGAAGCCGAAGTCGCGCACCGTGGGGCCGAAGAGCGCCGCCACCGGCACGCCCAGGCCCACGGCCACATGCATGGGGCCGCTGTCATTGGCCAGCAGGGCGCGGCAGCGGGCCATCAGGGCCATCAGCTGCCCCACGCTGGTCTCCCCGGCTGAGACCAGGGCCAGGGGCGCGTTGCGCCGCATGCGGGCCACCACCTCCTCGCAGGCGAAGAGGTCAGCTGGCCCGCCCAAGAAGAGCAGGTGGCTGCGCGCGGGCAGGCGCAGGGCGTCCAGGGCGGCCGCGAAATGGCGGGCAGGCCAGCGCTTGGTGGGCCAGGCCGCGCCCGGGCTGACGCCCACCAGCGTGTCGCCGGCCCTGACGCCGCGCCGCGAGAGGAAGCTATCGGCCCAGGCCCTGTCCGCGGCGCTGACATGAAGGTCGGGCCGGGCGCCCAGCGGGTCGGCCGGGCAGGGCCGCTCGAGCGGCGCCAGGGCGGCCAGGTAGCGCTGGGCCACATGGGGCAGGCCGGGGCTGGGGCGGCGCTTGAACCACACCAGCATGCGGCGGGGCAGCCATTGCTTGCCGGCGCGCAGCACCCTGGCCCCCGAGACGGCGGCGAAGACCCGGCTGCGCAGGTTGCCGTGCAGGTCCACCACCAGGTCGAAGCGCAGGCCGCGCACCAGCCGGCCGTAATGGAAGAAGCCGGCCAGGCCATGGTGCTGATGGCGGCTGTCAAAGGGCAGCACCTCATCCACGCAGGGGTGCGCCAGCAGCAGGGGCGCGAAGTCCTGCTTCACCGCCGCGTGGATCTTGGCCTGCGGGTAGAGCGCGCGCAGGCGCCTGAAGGTGGCGGTGGCCAGCACCACATCCCCCAGGGAGCCGAAGCGCAAGACCAGGATGCGCTGGACGCTGTTGCCCATGCTCAGAGCAGCTCCGCGGCGAGGGCCGCCAGGCGCGACCGCTCGGACTTGTGAAGGGTGACGTGGCCGAACATCTCCTGGCCCTTGAACTTCTCCACCAGGTAGGCCAGCCCGTTGGACTCGGAATCCAGGTAGGGGTTGTCGATCTGGTAGGGGTCGCCGGTGAGCACCATCTTGGTCCCCTGCCCCGCGCGGCTGACGATGGTCTTGACCTCGTGGGGGGTCAGGTTCTGGGCCTCGTCCACGATGATGAACTGGCGGGGGATGCTGCGGCCGCGGATGTAGGTGACCGCCTCCATGGCCAGCTTGTTGCTGTCCATCAGGTACTGCAGCTGGCCGCCCTCGCTCTCCTCCTCGTCGTCGCCGTTGTCGGTCAGGTAGTCCAGGTTGTCGAAGATGGGCTGCATCCAGTTCTTCATCTTGTCGTCCTTGCTGCCCGGCAGGTAGCCGATGTCCTTGCCCAGGGGGATGACCGGGCGCGAGACCAGGATCTTGCGGTAGACCTTGTCCTCCACCGTGCGCTGCAGGGCGGCGGCCAGGGCCAGCAGGGTCTTGCCGGTGCCCGCCGGGACCACCAGGGTCACCAGGTTGATGCTGTCGTCCAGCAGCAGGTCCATGGCGAACTTCTGCTCCATGTTGAGGGCCCTCAAGCCCCAGGCATCGGCGTCCTGGTAGTTGAGGGCCATCACCTCGCCGCTCTTGCTGACCCGGCCCAGCGCGCTCTGGTTGGGGTTGTCCTGGCTGCGCATGAGGATGAAGGAGTTGACCAGCGGGGTGCCGCGCAGGCCCAGCGCCTCGGGCTTGGAGCGGCGGTCGCGGTAGAAGGCGTTGATGGAGGCGGCGGGCAGGCTGGCCTCGTCCCAGCCCCGGTAGAGCTCATCGATGTTGACCTTGTTGGTGTCGTAGTCCTCGGCCTCCAGGCCCAGGGCGTTGGCCTTGATGCGGGCGTTGATGTCCTTGCTGATGAAGCGCACCTCGGCGCCCTGCTGCTGCAGGCCCAGCGCCATGCGCAGGATGTGGTTGTCGACCTTGTGCCCGGCCATGCCCTCGGGCAGCACGCCGGCGGCCGAGAGCTCCACCTTGATGCTGCCCCCGTCCTCCAGCGGCACGCCCTGCTCCAGGCGGCCCAGGCTGCTCAGGTCGTCCAGGATGCGGCTCACCTGGCGGGCGCTGCGGCCCCGCTCGTCCTGCAGCTTCTTCAGGTTGTCCAGCTCCTCGATCACCGAGATGGGGATGACCACCCGGTTGTCCTCAAAGTCGAAGAGCGCCTGGGGGTTGTGCACCAGCACGTTGGTATCGAGCACGAAGGTCTTGATCATGGGTCTCCTAGGGGTTCAGAAAAGGCCGCGCGCCCAGAGGGCGAGGCGCAGCATGACAGAGCCGCTCTGCGCAAGAAAGGCCCAGAAGCTGGGGGCCTCCGGCAGGCTCAAGCCGGCGATCAGCGCCACCACCAGCGCATTGACCGCCACGATCACCGGCAGGGCCAGAAACCAGCCCAGCTCCTCCAGGTCGCTCTGGTGCTCCGAGAGCGAGTGCACCGTGAGCGAGGCGTGGAAGGCCAGCGTGAAGCCGTAGAGGAAGAGGATGAGCGGCAGCCGGTTGGGGTTGGGGTCGAACACCAGCACCACGCCCAGCACCATGAAGGTATAGAGCGGGAAGACGTAGGGCGCCAGGCTCACCAGCGCGTTGCTGCGGTTGACCTTGACCGAGCCGCCCTTGGAGCCGCTCACCTGAAGGTCGTCCGCCTTGCCTCCCTGCAGCCAGGCCGCCAGGGCGTGGGTCAGCTCGTGCCCCAGCACATAGAGGAAGAGCGGCTTGCTCAGGAAGACCTGCACGCCCAAGTAAGCCAGCACCCCGCCAGCGAAGGCCAAGAGCCGCATATCCTGCCAGGGCAGGTGCACCAGCATGGCCGCCAGGGCGAAGGCCAGGCAGCCGGCCACCGGCCACAGCAGCAGGGCCAGGAGAAAGCGCAGGAGCAGGCGCAAAAGGGGCAAGCGGCAGGGCCTCCAAGGTCGGTTCGCACTAGGGCATCTGACAATGATAAAGAAAAAAGGCGGGTGAATCAACACCCGCCTTTCAGGGCCTGCCAGGGCTGGCTCAGCCCATCACCACCTCCACCTGGTGCGCCCCCTGCTTGAAGAGGGGCAGCACCTGGCCCTGGATGGGCTTGCCGTCCACCGTGATGGAGGCCACCCCCTTGCTGACCTTCTTGGGGTTGGTGACGTGGATGTGGTAGTCCGCGCCGCGGAAATGACGCTTGACCGAGAACCCCTTCCACTTTCTGGGGATGCAGGGATCCACCTTCAGCCCCTCGAACTCGGGCCGCACGCCCAGGATGTGCTGGGAGATGGCCACCCAGTTCCAGGCCGCGGTGCCGGTGAGCCAGCCGTTCTTGGCCTGGCCGAACTTGGGGCTGTCCTTGCCGGCGATCATCTGGCAGTAGATGTAGGGCTCCATGCGGTGGGTGTCGGCGATGCGGTTCTTGGCCGCCGGCAAGATGGCCTTGTAATACTGCATGGCCTGGTCCCCCCGGCCGAGCATGGCCTCGGCGATCATGGCCCAGGGGTTGGGGTGGCAGAAGATGGCCCCGTTCTCCTTCATGCCCGGGGGGAAGAGGGTGATGGCGCCGTAGCGCTCGTCATAGCGCTCATAGCCCGGGGCGTTGAGCATGATGCCGTAGCGGGTGAAGAGCAGGCGCTTGACCGCGTCCATGGCCTGGCGGCCGTGGCCGCCCTGGGCCGCGCCGGAAAGCACCGCCCAGCTCTGCGAGTTGAGGTGGATGATGCTCTCGCCCTTGGCGGCCGCGCTGCTGCCGATGGGCGTGCCATCCTCGCAGAAGGCCCGCACATACCAGCTGCCGTCCCAGGCCGCCTTCTCGATGGCCTTGGCCATGGCCTCGGCCTGCTCCAGGTGGCTGTCCGCCAGCATGGTCTTGCCGCTGCGCCGGGCCATGGCCGCGCTCTCCTTGCAGGCCAGCACGAACATCTGGGCCACCATCACCGACTCGCTCTGGCACTCCCCCAGCCTGCCGGCAGCCACCTTGCCCAGGTCCAAGTTCATGCAGTCGTTCCAGTCGGCCCGCAATATCTTGGGCAGGCCATGGGGCCCGCGCTGCTCCCATGTGTAAGCCAGGGCCCGCTCCAGATGCTCGTGCATGCTGCCCGCTGAGCCGTCGTCATAGGGCGCCTTGGCATTCAAGAAGCCCATGTCCCCGCTCTCGCGCAGATAGCCGGCCACGGCCAGCACCAGCCAGAGGTGGTCATCGCTGAAGCCCAAACCCCTTCCCTTCTTGGTGAGGGGGGAGTACTGGTGCCGCGCCGAGCCGTCGGCAAACTGGGTGCTGGCCAGGTCGAGCAGGCGCTCACGCACCTTGGCCGGGTCCTGGTAGGCGAAGCCCAGGGTGTCCTGGTTGCTGTCGCGAAAGCCCATGCCGCGGCCGATGCCGCTCTCGTAGTAGCTGGCCGAGCGGCTCCAATTGAAGGTGGTGCGCACCTGGTACTGGCTCCAGGTGTTGACCATCAGGTCCACCTCCGGGTCCGGGGTGCTGGCCTGGAAGCGGCCCAAGTGCCCCTCCCAGCTGGCCTTCAGCTGGTCCAGCGCCTGCTGCACCCGGGCCGGATCCTTGTAGCGGGCGACGGCCTCATCCTGGTCGCCCAGGGTTTCGCCGTAGCCCAGCACAAAGAGCAGGGTCTTGGTCTCGCCGGGCTTGAGGGAGACGGGGATGAAATGGCTGGCCACCGGTGCCCAGTCGCAGGCCAGGGTGTTGCTGCCCCGGCCGCGCGCCACGTTGCGGGGCGCATCCAGCCCGCCATAGGGCGAGCCCAGGAACTCAAAGCGCTCGGTGTCAAAGCTCGACACCTTGCCGCTGGCGCTGAAGAAGGCATAGCCTTGCTTGCGCGCCCGGTAGCCGGTCTTGTGGATGATGGTGCCGGTCCTCTTGTCGAAGCTGGTGTCGGCGATGTTCAGGTTGTACTGGAAGTCCGTCATGTCATTGAGCGCGTCCCACAGGCACCATTCCACAAAGCTGGCCACTGTCAGCTTGCGGGGCTTCTGGCCCTGGTTGGTGAGCTCCATGCTCCAGACCTCCAGGCTCTCGCCCTCGGGCACGAAGTAGGTGTTGCGGGTGGCGATCTTGTGCATCTGGCTGCTGATGACGGTGTAGCTCATGCCATGCCGGCACTCATACTTGTACTTGTCCAGGTCATGGCGGATGGGCTGCCAGGTGCTGGACCAGAACTTGCCGCTCTCATTGTCGCGCACGTAGAGGTAGCGGCCGTTGCTGTCCAGCGGGATGTTGTTGTAGCGATAGCGGGTGAGGCGGCGCTGGCTGGCATCCTTATAAAAGCTGTAGCCGCCGGCCGTGTTGCTGATCATGGCGCAATAGTCGCCTGTGCCCAGGTAGTTGATCCAGGGCAGGGGCGTGTCGGGCCGGGTGATGACGTATTCCCGGTTCTTCACATCAAAATGGCCGTAGCGCATGGATGCCTCCTTCGCTGTTGGATGCAGACGACTTAATGAACTCACAAAACCCAAAGGCAGGTGAGCGCCTGACCTCACCCTCTCCCCTGCCGCGCTTTCGGATAAACAAGAACCCCCTCCCCCTCTCCACAGTGGAGAGGGGGAGGGGGCATGTGCTTGAAGGCTCACACGATAGGGGTGTGGGGTGAGGTCATACCGCGGCCTTGCCGCAGGCGCGCCACAGCGACCAGGCCAAGAAGCCGGCGCTGCCGGCCAGGGCTGGGCCGCCCAGGGGCTGGCCATCCTTGGCGCTGAAGCCCTCGCCCGCCAGGCCCTGGCGCAGGGGCAGGCGCTTGAGCACCGCCACCGCGGCCTCGCGATGGCCTGAGAGCAGGCTGTTGCACAGCCCCAGCAGGCTGGGCTGGCCCAGGCGGGCTGAGCCGATCTCCTCAAAAGCCGCGCCCGCGTGGCTGTGCTGGTAGTCGCGGCTGCGCACAAAGGCGGCCGTGGCGCGCCACACCGGGTCCTCAGGCTGGCAGAATCCCCAATAGGGCAGCAGCTGCAGGCAGCCAGCCGGGTCGGTGCCGGGCCGGCTGTTGCCGCGCAGGTCGCTGGCCCACACAAAGGTGCGGCCGCGGCTGCCCTCGGCCACCAGGTGCTGCCAGATGGCGGCGCGCACCTTCTCGGAATGCTCGCGGTGGGTGCGGGCCTCCTGCTCGCGGCCGCTCTTGTCCTTCACCTCCGCCAGGTCGCAGAGCATGCGCCAGACCAGCACGTTGTCGTAGGTGAGCACCGGCAGGGCCTCGGGCTCGCCGCCCGGGCCAAAGGCCGTCTCATAGAGGAAGGCCGAGGGGTGCTTGCGGGCCTGCAGCAGGCGCTCCAGGTTGCGCAAGAGCTTGCGCACCTGGTGGTCATTGGCCAGGGTGGTGTCGCCGGTGTGGCGGGTGTAGCTGGCCAGGGCGATGATGGGCGCGCAGAGCTGGTCCAGCTCAAAGGTGGGCTCCAGCGTGGAGCCGTCCAGGTAGGAGCTGCGCACGCCCTGGTTGCGGCCCTGGGCCAGCAGGGCGTATTCCAGCATCTGGCGCGCGCGGCGCTGGTCCACCAGCAGCACCGAGGGGAAGCTGCGCAGCATGGCATCGCGGTCGCGGTACACGCCAGCCTCCGGGGCCTCAGGGTCGCGCGAGGCCAGGCAGACCAGGTCCTCGCCGTCCAGCGGCGTGCCCATGCCGTAGAAGTAGTTGAAGAGCAGGTTGCTGTTGAGCAGCGCGTCCAGGGCCGCATCGCCGGTGGTGCGGCGGCGCTGCGCCAAGAAGACCATGGTGCGCTCCACCAGGCGCTCGCCGCCCTGGCGCAGCATCTCAGACGAGGCGGCCGCGGCGCCGGCGGC
>CAYXCT010000053.1:0-10405 GCA_964463435.1 uncultured bacterium
AGTAGGGCAGGCCGGCCAGGGCCTGGCCCTCAAAGACCGGCACCACGGCCAGGTCAACGCCGGGGGCTTTCTTGGCGCTGGTGCAAAGGATCTGGGTCATCTTGTGCCTCAGGGAGCGCGGGGACGAAAAGGGTGAAGATAAAAGCATAGCATAAGAGGGGCTCTGGTTCCAGGCCCTCTCCCCCTGGGAGAGGGCACCAGAAGAAGGGGTGAGGGCAAAGCGGCCCTTGCACGGGCTGAATGGAAACTTCTACCCCGCGCCAAGGGCATCCCTTATACTCGATGAGCCCCAACCAGACCTGGGCGGGAGCCGTTGGATGCAGGATGGAAGCAGAGGGGGCGGCATGGAAGCCAAGAAGGGGACACGCACGGGTTTCACCACCGGCGCCTGCGCCACGGCCTGCACGCGCGCGGCATTGCTGTTGCTGGCCGGCCGCGAGGCCAGCGAGGTGGAGATCACCCTGCCCCTGGGCCAGCAGGCCAGCTTTGCCATCTGCCGCAGCGAATCGGGCCTGGGCTGGGCCCTGGCCGCCACCATCAAGGATGGCGGGGACGACCCGGACGTGACCCATGGCGCTGAGATCCGCGCCCGCGTGCGCCTGCTGGAGGAGCCGGGCCTGGTGCGCTTTAGCCAGGGCGAGGGCGTGGGCACCGTGACCCGGCCGGGCCTGGGCCTAGAGCTGGGCCAGCCTGCCATCAACCCGGTGCCCAGGAAGATGATGACCGAGCACGCGCTGGCTGCCCTGGCCGAGCTGGGCTGGCAGGCCAAGGGCGTGGAGATCACGGTGAGCGTGCGCGATGGCGAGGCCATTGCCAAGAAGACCTTGAACGGCCGCCTGGGCATCGTGGGCGGCATCAGCATCCTGGGCCGCAGCGGCATCGTCCACCCTTACAGCCACGCGGCTTACATCGCCAGCATCACCCAGGCCGTGGATGTGGCCCTGGCCCAGGGCGCGGGTTGCGTGGTGCTGACCACCGGCGGCCAGACCGAGGGCTATGCCCAGGGCCTGCTCCCCGGCCTGCCCGAGTTCTGCTTCATCCAGATGGGCGACTTTGTGGGCAAGGCCCTGGAGCACTGCGCCCTCCATGGCATCCGCCAGGTCATCATGGTGGCCCAGGTGGGCAAGGCCGCCAAGCTGGCCCAGGGCATGCTGCACACCCATGCCGGCAAGGGGGCGGTGGACCTGGGCTTCTTGGCCAATCTGGCCCGCCAGGCCGGCGCCAGCGAGGCCGAGGCGGCCGCCATCTCCGGCGCCAACACCGCCCGCCACGCCTATGAGATGAGCCTGGGCCAGGCCTGGGCCCAGGGGTTCTACACAAGCATTGCCGAGCATTCGGCCCGCGTGGCCCGCGACTACAAGCCGGGCGCCTACAGCGTTGAGTCGTGGCTACTCGACTTCGAGGGCAACACGCTCGCCAAGGCCGCGCTGCCCGCGGCTTGAGAAGGGAGAGAGCCATGGCCAAGATCCATCTCATCGGCATGTCTGACGCGGGGCTGGAATCGCTGAGCAGCCGGGCCCGCGGCCTGGTGGAAGGGGCGCGCCTCATCGCGGGCGGCAAACGGCACCTGGAGTTCGTGGCCCACCTGGCCGCGGCCAAGCTGGCGGTGGACGGCGACCTGGATGGCCTGGCCGCGCGCCTCAAGCAGGAATCGGCTCAGGCGCCCGAGGATGCGGTGGTGGTGCTGGCCAGCGGTGACCCGCTCTTCTACGGCATCGGCAAGGCGCTCATCGAGCGCCTTGGGCCGGGCATGCTGCAGGTGCATCCCGGGCTCTCGAGCATGCAGCTGGCTTTTGCGCGCGTGGGCCTCAGCTGGGAGGACGCCAGCCTGGTCTCGGTGCATGGCCGCAGCCTGTCGCCCCTGCTGGCCATGCCGCCCTTGTCGGTGAAGCTGGGCGTGTTCACCGACGACAAGAACACGCCGGGCATCATCGCCACCTTCCTCATGGCCCAGGGCTGGCCGCCCAATTCGGATGCCTGGGTGCTGGAGAACCTGGAGGGCCGCGATGAGAAGGTGAGCGCCCTGAGCCTGCAAGAGCTGGCCAGCCGCAGCTTCGGCCCGCTGAATGTGATGCTGGCGCGGCGCGGCGCGCCAGCGCGGCCGGCCGACCTGCATGCCTTTGCCCTGCCCGACAATGATTTCGCCCAGCGCAAGCCGCAGGATGGGCTCATCACCCGCGCTGAGGTGCGGGCCGTGGCCCTGAGCAAGCTGAGGCTCTTCCCCAGCGCGCGGGTGTGGGATGTGGGCGCGGGCTCCGGCAGCGTGAGCGTGGAGGCTGGCCGCCTCTGCCGCCAGGGCAAGGTGTGGGCCGTGGAGAAGAACGCCGAGGACTGCGCCATCATCCGCCAGAACATCGCCAAGTTCGCGGTGCCCAACGTGGAGCTGGTGGAGGGCCGCGCCCCCGAGGCCCTGCGCGGCTTGCCCGAGCCGCCGGACGCGGTGTTCGTGGGCGGCAGCGGCGGCGGCATGGCCGGCATCTTGGGCACCTGCCTGGCCAGCCTCAAGCCCGGCGGCAGCCTGGTGGTGGACACGGTCACGGTGGAGAACACGGCAGAGTGCCTGGCCTGGTTCAAGGCCTCGGGCCTGGATTGGGACTTTGTGCAGCTTCAGGTCTCGCGCCGCCGGCCCATCCTCAACTTGAACCGGCTGGAGGCCTTGAACCCAGTGAACATCTTCTGGGGCGTCAAAGCGTTGAGCGCGCAATCCGGCGCGCGCTTCTTGGATGAAGGGGTGGGCATCTGATGCGCATCGCGCTGGTCGCCATCACCAAGGCCGGGGCTGGCCATGCCCTGAAGCTGAGCCAGGCTTTGCCTGGCTCAGAGCTGTGGGTCAGCGAGAAGCAGCGGGCCGAGGGCCAGGCCGGGGCCAGCTATTTCCCGGCGCTCAAGGACGCAGCCAGAGAGCTCTGGGGCCGGGTGGATGGCATTGTGTTCTTCGTGTCCCTGGGCGCTGTCATCCGCACCGTGGCCCCCCTGCTCAAGGGCAAGGACGAGGACCCGGCCGTGGTGGTGGTGGATGAGGCTTGCCGCTTCAGCATCAGCGCGCTCTCCGGCCATGTGGGCGGGGCCAACGAGCTGGCCGAGCAGGTGGCCGGCCTGCTGGGCGCCCAGGCCGTGCTCACCACGGCCAGCGACAGCCTGGCCACCATCCCGGTGGATATCCTGGGCCGGCACCTGGGCTGGGTGCTGGAGGGCAAGGACAAGGTGACCCCCGTGTCCGCGGCCGTGGTCAATGGTTTGCCGGTGGCCTTTGTGCAGGAGGCGGGCGAGCCGGATTGGTGGACCCGGCCCACGCCCCTGCCAGCCAGCATCCAGCGCTTCACCGGCCTGGGCCAGGCCTTGGCCGCGCGCAGCGACTGGGGCGCCATCCTCCTGGTCTCAGAGCGCTCCATATCCAGCCTGGCCAAGCAGCTGGGCGAGGCCTGGCCGCGCACCGTGGTCTACAGGCCCAAGACCCTGATGCTGGGCATGGGCTGCGACCGCGGCGCGAGCGCGCAAGAGCTGGAGGCCCTGGTGGACAGGGTCTTTGAGGCGGCGGAGCTGAGCCCCTTGTGCGTGGGAGGCTTGGCCACCATAGACCTCAAGGAGAAGGAGCCGGCTTTGAACGCCCTGGCCGCCAGCCTGGGCGTGAAGCTCAGCACCTTCACCAATGATCAGCTCAACGTGGCGGGCGTGCAGAGCCAGCCGAATCCCTTGGTCGAGATCTACACCGGCGCGGTGGGGGTCTGCGAGCCCGCGGCCATGCTCTTGGCTGGCGCGCAGGACCTGGTGGTCAAGAAGGAGAAGGGCAGCCGCTGCACCCTGGCCATCGCGCGGAAGCCCCAGCGCTGAGATATCGCCTCGATAACGAGGGAACCCTCCCTGGAGAGCAGAGCCTTTTCAGGGACTGACGAGGTTGGCATGGCAGGCAAGATCTATGTGGTGGGCTTTGGGCCGGGCAGTGAAGAGCATTTGACCCCGGCGGCCAGGCGGGCCATCGAGGCTTGCGATGTCTGCGTGGGCTACCGCACCTATGTGGAGCTGGTGCAGCCCCTGCTCAAGGGCAAGACCGTGGTCAGCACGGGCATGACCGAAGAGGTGGACCGCGGCCGCAAGGCCTATGCGCTGGCCCAATCCGGCAAGGTGGTGGCGCTCATCTCCAGCGGCGACCCGGGCGTGTACGGCATGAGCGGCCTGATGCTGGAGGTGCTGAAAGAGGCGGGCTGGGACCCGGAGCAGCCGGATGTCGAGCTGGAGGTGGTGCCGGGCATCACCGCGCTCAACAGCGTGGCAGCCCTGCTGGGCGCGCCGCTCAACCATGATTTCTGCGCCATCAGCCTGAGCACCCTGCTCACGCCCTGGGAGGCCATTGAGCGCCGCCTGCAGGCCGCGGCCTGGGCTGATTTTGTGGTGGCGCTGTACAATCCCAAGAGCGGCCGCCGCGACTGGCAGATAGCCAAGGCCCAAGAGATCCTGCTCAAAGCCCGGCCCGCCAGCACGCCCGTGGGCGTGGTCAAGAGCGGCTACCGCGAGGGCCAGAAGGTGGTGCTGTGCACCCTGGATGCCATGGCCGAGCAGGAGATAGGCATGCTCACCACCGTGATCATCGGCAACAGCGCCAGCCAGCGCTTTGGGCGCTACATCATCACCCCGCGCGGCTACAGCGGCAAATATGACCTGGCCAGCAAGGGCGGCGACTTGAGCGCGCCCTGGCTGCAGGAGAAGAAGGCCTGAAGGAGAGCTGAAGGTGAAGAAGGTCCTCGTGGTGCAATACTCGCAGACCGGCCAGCTGAGCCGGGTGATGGATGCCCTGGCCGCGCCCCTGCGCCAAGACACGGGCTTGTCCGTGACCTCGCTCACCTTGAAGCCGGTGCAGGCCTACCCGCACCCCTGGCCTGTGCTGCGCTTCATAGACACCTTTCCCGAGTCCGTGGCCTTGGATGGGCCGGCGTTGGAGCCCCTGGGCCTCAAGCCTGGCGAGCGCTTTGACCTGGTGATCGTAGGCTACCCCGTGTGGTTCCTCTCCCCGGCATTGCCTGTCACAAGCTTCCTCAAGCTGCCTGAAGCCCGCGCGGTCTTGCGGGGCACGCCGGTGGTGACCGTGGTCGCCTGCCGGGACATGTGGATCATGGCCCAAGAGCAGGTGAAGGCCTTGCTTGCGCAAGCGGGCGCGCGCCTGGTGGGGCATGTGGCTTTGGTGGATGAGGCCGGCAGCCTCGGCTCCTTCTTGGCCACCCCGGTGTGGGCGCTCACGGGCAAGCCCGGCCCCCATCTGGGCGGGCTCATCCCGCGCGCGGGCGTGGCGCTCGAGAAGATCGCGGCTTGCAGCCGCTTTGGCCAGCGCATCGCTCAAGCCTTGGCCACGGATGCTCCCTTGGATGAGAGCCTGCTCAGCGGCTTGGCTGCGGTGCAAGTGAACACAGCTGTGCTCGCCAGCGAAAAGGCCGGCCGCCGCTCCTTCCAGATTTGGGGCAGCCTGCTGCGCAAGCTGGGGCCGCAAGGGAGCTGGCAGCGCAAGCCCGTGCTGCTGCTCTACATCGTGTTCCTGGTGCTGCTCATCCTCACCGTGGTGCCCGCAAGCTTCGCCCTGCGCTGGCTCTTGAAACCCTGGCTCAAGCAGCGCCTGGCCGAGGCAGAGGCGCGCTACAGCTGGCCCTCAGGGAGCTGAGCTCCAACCAGCCTTTAAAATAAAATGCCGCCCTTTGCAGGGCGGCGTTCTTGTTTGCAGAGTAAGCACGCTCAGACAAAGACTGCCGGAGAGACATTGAAGCGCTCAGCCAGCTTTTGCACTTGGCGCAGGTTCAGCTTGCGCCGCCCAGCCAGCACCTCTGACACGACGCCTTGTGAGCCTATCTCCTGCATGTCGCTCTGTCTCAAGCCTTGCTCTTCCATCAGGTAGGCCAGCACCTTGCGCGGCTCAGCCGCAGGGATGGGGTGCTTATCCTTTTCCCAGGCCTCCACTAAGATGCCCAGGGTATCCATGAGGCTGGCCTTTGGGTGCCGCTCATTGCTGCCGACCTCATCGATCAGCTCATCCAAGGCCTTGCGGGCCCGCTGATAATCGGCCTCGCTGTTGATGCCCAAGAGGCCCTCCAGGCGATGCCAGGCTTGTGTGGTGGCTTTGTCCAAGACCATGCTCATGATCGCCATCCTCCCTTGTCATACTCCGCGTGCGTCAAGATATGCCTTATATAGAGCTTGCCCCGGTTGAAATGGATCGCGGCGATCAGCCTATATTTATTGCCCCCGATGTTAAACACCACCAAGCCAGACACCCAATCAGCGCTTGGAAAAGTTTTGCGCAGATCTGGGAAGGACAGGAAGCGCGTCTTCTCCACAAGGGTGTGCCATGCCTCCAGAGCCGGCCGGCTGTCTGGATGCAAGCGGGAGAATTCTAGGATGCGCTTGCGGGTGATCACATGCATGGGTGGATTATATCTCAATTAGAGATAATGTCAAATGGCTTTGAAGATTATGCCTTGCCACCCTTGCGTTAGGGCTTGGGTTCTGGGCTGTAAGGCGGGGGCATGGGACTTGCGGCTTGGACTAGGTGGCGGGTATAATCAGCTCAGGAATCAAAGATTGCCGATTGAACTGCTGGGGGACCCATGGCTACTTATGCCATGATCAAAAAAGCTGGCCACTTGCTTGGGGAACGTTTTGGCGCCACTCAAGTCATCCTTTTTGGCTCTCAGGCCCGGGGGACGCGCACGCCAAGAGCGATGTGGACTTGCTGGTCATCCGGACTGTTCGGGGTGCGCGCCTGTCAGTGGAACGGCGCATGCTGTCGGCCATGGCCGAACTGGGCTTAGCCACCGATATTGTGCTGGTCACCCCCAGGGAGTTTGAGGAGCAGCGGAACCTTCCGGGCACTTTGGCGCGGACTGCGGCCCGGGAGGGCAGGGTTCTTTATGCAGCGGGCTAAGCCCGGCACGGCAAAACTGACGCGGCAGTGGCTGGCCATCGCCGAGCGCGCTCTGGCGTTGGCTGAACTGACACTGACCACGGCGCTTGGTTTGTTGCAGGAGGCGGGGTTCAAGAACAAGTAAAACTCTGCTGAGTCCGGTTGAGAGAAAAAGCGCCACCCTTTCGGGTGGCGTTTTGTTTTGCGCCTCACCTGCCCTTGCGCAGCGTCTTCACCAGCTGCCGCACGGCCTTGGCCTCGGCCACGCTCAGGCCCAGGTCCAGGGGGATGGCGGGGTAGGGCTTTGTCTTGGGCCCCTGCTCCACCAGCACCTGGCCCAGCTCCACACCCAGGGCCTTGGCCAGCTTGGCGTAGGTGACCAGGCTGCCCTTCTTGCGGCCGTTCTCCAAGTACGAGAGAAAGGCCGGGGTTATGCCCGCGGCTTCGGCCAGGTCCTCTTGCGTGCGCCCGGCCTGATTGCGCAGGGCCCTCAGTTTCTTGCCAGCCAGCGTGTAGATATCCAAGGCCTGCTCCGTGTGAGGGGTGAGACACACAGAGCCTAGGGCATCTTGACGCTTGGGATAACAGCCCATAAGTCTTTACATATATTAACCAATGGGCTAACATTTAAGGTGTTTTTAAAGATCTTAAATACCGCTGTATGAAAGGGCGCCAATGATTGGGATATTAACCGAATTGACTGAATTGCTATCACAAGATAAGCGCTTAGTTGTTGATGGCAAGCTCCTCAAAAATAAGGTAATCGAGCTTGGCCTGATCCCGGACCCGACACTTTTGAAAGCGTTGCTGAGCGTTAAAGGGGTTAAGAAGCATTTTTTCCAGGAAGTGGACGGCATCCTCGTCTTTGACAAAATAAAATTTCAAAAGTTTGTATCAAATAAAGCGTTCCTTCCCGACAGTTACACGGCCTACCGGAATAAGATTGGGCTCATCAATGAGAACGGCGAATACTTTTCCGATAGCAGGGAAATCGTACTTGCGTGGCCCTTCAAGGACTGCCTGCTGGAAGGCGGGCAAACGCTGGAAGATCAAAAGCGCCAGGAGATTTTCTGGAATGAGACCCTTTCCCCCAATGAGATTGACCGGCTCCTTGCACCCAAAGTCTTCACGAACCTTCAGCGCTATGGGGGCGCAAAGTCCTCGGCACTAACTGACAAAGACAAGTTGAAGCTCACAGATGAAAATTTGCTGATTAAGGGCAACAATTTAATCACTCTCGCCTCATTACAAAAGATTTACGCAGGCAAAGTGAAGTGCATCTATATTGATCCACCCTATAATCCCGACAGTAAGGCGAACACTTTTAGCTACAACAACAGCTTTAATGAGTCGTCATGGCTTACTTTCATGAAGAACCGAATTGAAGCTGCCAAAGCGTTGCTCACAAAAGATGGGGTGTTCGTAATTGCCATTGATGCAAATGAACAAATTATGCTTGGAGCACTACTGAAGGAAATATTCTGCGGGTATGAGATTCACTGCATCACGGTTGTTCACAACCCTCGAGGAGTGCAAGGGACGAATTTCTCTTATACACACGAGTTCGCCTATTTTATTTTCCCAGAAGGGAAAAAGGCGATTGGCGACAGAAAAATTGAAGAAGATGAAATTGAATGGTCCAATTTCCGGAATTGGGGTGGTGAGTCCAAACGTGGCGATGCCGCAAATTGTTTTTACCCTGTGATTGTCGCTGACGGGCAGGTAGTCGGGTTTGGTGACGTAATGGAAGACGGGAAGCATCCTAAGAAACAGACGGAGACTCTGGGCAACAGGTCTTTCGTCTACCCGATTGACATTCAAGGTGTTGAGCGAAAGTGGCGTTATGCACGCCAGACCGTGGACTCTATCCGGCACCTTTTAAAGGCCAAGGAAACTAAGAGAGGTTACGAAATTGAGATTGGCAAGGACTTCGGTACTTTCAAAACGGTCTGGCAGAATTCGCGTTATGATGCGAATGAGTATGGGACGAAGGTAGTCTCTTCGCTAGTACCGAAAGACAAATTCAGCTTCCCGAAATCCCTCTACACGGTTTATGACTGCGTTCATGCCGTTGTGGGTGCTGATAAGAATGCCATTGTCCTAGATTTCTTTGGAGGAAGCGGCACGACAGCTCATGCAGTTATCGAAATGAACAAGGATGACGGGGGCAACCGTAAATTTGTGGTATGTGAACAAATGGACTATGTGGAGTCAGTCACTAGGACACGAATCGCAAATGTAATTAAAGGAACAAAAGGCTCGTTCGTTTATTGCGAGTTGATGGAGTTGAACGAAGTCTTTGTTTGGCAGATTGAAAAGGCTAAAGGTGCAGCTGAGGTTCAAGCGATATGGAAGGAGATGCAAGCCAGCGCCTTCCTAAGTTATCGAGTGGACCCCAAAGTTTTCTCTGAAAATATAGACAATTTTTTGAAGCTGGACCTTAAGGAACAGAAGCGGCTCCTTATTGAGATGCTAGATAAAAATCAGCTTTACCTGAGCTATAGCGAAATCGAAGATGCCGACTTCAAGGTATCAGCGATAGACAAGAAGCTAAATCGCCAAATCTACGGTGAAGCGTGAAGAACGTCCAAACTCTAGAACAGAAAATATCGGGGTCTGTAGAACTGGGGTATGCTTTGCCAGAAGTTCCTCATTATATTTCGGCAAACTTAACCCCAAAGTTCCAATTGCGACCATACCAGGCCGAAGCGTTTGGGCGCATGATTTATTACTTTTCAAACGATAAACTCCGCCAGCGTCCTTCTCAATTGCTTTTTCACATGGCAACTGGAAGCGGCAAAACACTCATCATGGCCGGCGCCATTTTACATCTGTATAAAGCGGGATATCGAAATTTTTTGTTCTTTGTTAACAGCACAAACATTATCGAAAAGACGCGAGCGAATTTTCTGGATTTCAAGCATTCCAAATATCTCTTCGCAGATTTAATCGAGATTGATGGTAAGCGTGTTAAGATTGTCGAAGTGGAAAATTTCCAAGGTGGCAATAGTGATTCCATCAATATTATATTTTCTACAATTCAAGGGCTTCATTTCCGTCTCAATAATCCTAAGGAAAACACCGTAACCTATGATGACTTTCATGAAAATCGGGTAGTTTATATTTCTGACGAGGCTCACCATATAAATGTGGATACAAAGAAAGGCAAGCCACCCAGGGAGGAAGTTGAGATTGCCGAGTCTTGGGAGACTACGGTTAGCAAAATTTTTCGTTCAAACAATGAGAATATTTTATTGGAATTCACTGCGACTGCGGACTTTAGCAATGAAGAGACAGCCGCCAAGTATAGCGATAAGCTCATCTATGACTACCCATTGAAGAAGTTCCGGGTCGATGGCTATTCAAAGGAAGTGGAAGTCCTACAGTCGGATACCACGTCTAAATTTCAGAGGGCATTGCAGGCGGTTGTTTTAAGCCAATATCGCAGGAAGGTCTTTGTTAAGAATCGTTTAGATATCAAGCCGGTTATCCTCTTTAAATCCAAGACGATTGCTGAGAGCA
>CAYXCT010000053.1:10415-11615 GCA_964463435.1 uncultured bacterium
AAGGGATCAAGGCATTGAAGCGAGAAGATTTACAAAAAGTGCAAGCCACCAAAAACAAAGTATTGTTGCAGTGCTTTAAATTTTTAGACCGAAACTCTGTCAACATTGATAACTTCATCGAAGAACTGAAGGGAGATTTTTCTAATGAGAAGTGCCTCGAGATTAACAGTAAAGAAGAGAGTGACGAAAACCAATTGAAAGTGAACACGCTTGAAGACCACGATAATGAAGTCCGAGCTATTTTCGCGGTCGATAAGCTGAATGAAGGCTGGGACGTTTTAAACCTTTTTGATATCGTCCGCTTGTATGATACTCGGAACGCTGACTCCCAAAAGGGCAGTTTAGGAGCCGCCACCATATCTGAGGCTCAGCTAATAGGACGTGGTGCTCGGTATTGCCCTTTTCAAATCGAATCTAGTCAAATGAAGTATCAGCGCAAGTATGATGAGGATATCGATAACGAGCTTCGCATTTGTGAGGAGCTTTACTATCACAGCGCCCAGAATTCCCGATACATTGGCGAATTGCGTAATGCTCTCTATGAAATTGGCATCAAGGATAGTCGAGCTAGAGAAATTCAGCTAGAACTAAAGGATATATTCAAGCAAAGCGAGTTTTACCAGAAAGGCCTTATCTTTACGAATGAGTTGGTAAAGTTTGATCGTTCTGACATTAAATCACTTCCGAACACAATTATTGAGAAGGTCTATGCCTTCAGGTTGGAGACAGGCGCTGTTTCGACCTCTAGGATTTTCATGGAGAACCAGAGCACAACGGTTGAAAAGGGGAATAAGGTTTATCTGCTGGCTGATTTTGGGCTTCAAGTCTTTCGCAAAGCTATTGCACGATTGGAGTTCTACCGGTTTGATAACCTTAAGTCGTTCTTGCCGAATTTAGAAAGCGTGAGTGAGTTTATGATGTCAAAACAGTACCTCGGAAAAGTTAGCGTTGAGATCTCTGGCATTCGTGAAAAGATTGAAGCGCTGACATGCGATGAGCAGGTACAGATTGCGGTGGCAATTTTGGAGGACATTTCTGAGGCTCTTCAAGATTCGAACATTGAGTACCAGGGAACGAAGGAATTCTCGCCGAAAGCGGTGTCGAAGGTCTTTGGTGATAAAAAGCTATCTATTGTGGTAAGTGAAGGCGGGGACCAAGAGTACGGGATTGGGCAAGGTGCGACAATGAACGAAGATTTGC
>CAYXCT010000054.1:0-5454 GCA_964463435.1 uncultured bacterium
TGCCTTGGACCCCTGTGGATGTGCCTTTGGACCCCTGGGTTGGGCAAGATGTTGACCTGCGCATCACTGCCTACAATTGCGACTATCAGCTGCACAGCAGCTATGCCTACTTGGATGATGTGCACTTCATCCCGCCCTTCACTTACACGCCCAGCCCATCAAGCACCCCTTCCGACACGCCTACTGCCAGCCCGACAGCCACCATCAGCCCCACGCGCACCATCACCCAGACACTCACCGCCTCGCCCAGCCCCACCATCACCTGCTCGCCCACCCAAACCCCGCGGCCGCTCATCCTGCATCCCCTGCCAGCCAGCCCCAACCCCTTTGGCGACAAGGGCGTGTACATCGCTTACTGGCTCTACACGGACGCCAAGATCAACATCCATGTCTACGACGTGTCCGGCGAGCTCATCCGCGACCTGCCCACCTTCCCCGGCAAGTCCGGGGACAACGAGACCTTCTGGGACGGCAAGAACAACGCCGGCCGGCCGGTCTCCAGCGGGGTCTACATCTATGAGATCGTGGCCACCACGCCCAGGGACGAGGTGGCACACGCCTTCAGCAAGTGCGCAGCCCTGCGCTAGCGCGGGGCTAGAGAGCACCTGCCTAAACAAAAAAGGCCGCCTCAATGGGCGGCCTTTTTTGTTGGCTAAAGCAATCTTCACTCCATGGGCTTCACCAGGGTCGGCAGGTCCTCTTTCTTGCCCAGGTTCTTGGCGTATTCCGCGGCCGCTTCCCTGCTCTTGAACACGCCCACGCTCACGTCAATGAAGCGGTGCCCATTGACAGTCTTGAAGCCCTTGCGCACCGGGTAGCCGTGGCCCTTGAGCAGATTGTAGAGCTGGGCCGCGGCCAGCTTCTGGCTGAAGCTGCCCACCTGCACCGTGAAGCGGCCGCCAGCCTTGGCTGGCGGCGCCATTGCTGCGGCCGGCGCCGCGGGCTTGGGCAACCTCTCCGCGGCCCGGCCGGCCTCAAAGCTGTCCGGGTACTCCTTGACCAGGAGGGCGTAGAGCCCTTGCGCCGTGGCGGTCTCGGCGCGGGCCTGCCGCAGCTGAGCCGCCTGCCACAGGGCCTGGGCCGCCAGGCTGCTGGGCGGCTTGGCCAGCCACAGCGCGCTGTAGCTGGCCAAGGCGGCCTCGCTGTCCCCCTCTGCCGCGGCCGCATCCGCCAAGCCCAGGCGGGCCTGCTCCAGGCTGGCGGCATCCTCCGGCCCAGAAGCCGAGGGCGAGAGCGCCAGGCAGGCGGCGAAGTCCGCGGATGCGGCGGGCAGCTTCTTGAGCAGCAGGCGGCATTGCCCGCGCAGGGCCAGGGCCTGGAGCGAGGGCCCGCAGCCCAGGGCCTCGGCCAGGCTGGCCTCAGCCGCCAAGGTGTCAGACTGCGCAAAGGCGATGCGCCCAGCCTCCAGCCCGGCGGCGCAGCCATCCGCGCCCTGCGGGTCAAGCCGCCAGGCCTGATCGAGCCAAGCGCGCGCCTGGCCCAGGTCCTGCTCCTGCCGCGCCTTCAAGAGCCAAGCCCGCGCCGCATGCGCGCCCTTGGGATAAGCCTTCAGGTAATCGTCCAGCGCAACGCCAGCCTGCGCCGTGCTGCTGAGGCTGGCCTGGGCCTTGGCCCAGGCCGAGCCCTCGCCGGCGCGGGCGAGCGTGGGGATGCTGAGCAGGCAGGCGGCGAATAAGGCCAGGGTGGTCTTCATGTCAGTCCTTGCAGCCAGCGCTTGAAGCGCTGCAGCTTCTTGAAGAAGCGGTGGCTGGCCAGCACCCGCGCCACATAGTCGCGGGTCTCGTCCAGGGGTATGGCCTCCACACGGTCGGCCTCGGGCTCGCCCAGCGGCGGCAGCCGCCATTGCCGCACCTTGGCGGCGCCGGCATTGTAGGCGGCCAGGGCCAGCACCGTGTCGCCGTTGAAGGCCTTGAGCAGGCGGGCGAAATGATAGGTGCCCAGCCGCAGGTTCACATCATCCTGGTACAGGTCCTCCACTGAGTCAAAATCCAGGCGCAGGGCGCGGGCGGCCTCCTCCGCCGTCTCGGGCATCAGCTGCATCAGGCCCACGGCCCCGCTGCGCGACTCGGCAAAGGGGTTGAAGGTGCTCTCCGCGCGCACGATGGCCGCCAGCAGCATGGGATCCACCTTGTACTGGCCGGCCAGCGAATAGAGCTGCTGCTTGTGGGTGATGGGCGAGAGCAGGTCCCAGAAGCGGTCGCTGCTGATGACCAGCAGGCCGGCGGCCAGGGCCAGCAGGCCGTAGAGCAGCAAGAGGGGCAAACGGCGGCGCCGCGTGCCCCTCTTGGCCACAGGCTCAGGCTCTGCGCCCGCGCCGGTCAACCGAACATCTTGGCCATGTACTGGGTCGGCTTCTCGCCCAAGATCTTGGGGATGTTGGGGTCCTTCCACGAGCCCTCCACCAGGCGCTTGGCGTCATCGTACTTGTTCTGCGTGTGCTTGAGGATGGTCTCGCGGCACTCAGCCAGCTCGGCCATGCCCGCGTAGCGCAAGAGCAGGATGACGGTGGTCTCCAGGTCGTCCACGATGCAGTAGCGCAGCAAAATGGCGATGCGGCGCTTGGACATCTTGGGGTTGGGGGTGAGGCCGTTCTTGACGTTGAAGATGAAGTCGATGTAGTCGGTCACCGCCTGGTCGCGGCCGGCCTGGTCCAGCACGGCGCTGGAGGCCACCATGGTCATCTTCTTGTCGGCGCCCGCGAACACCACCTTGGCCTGCTTCTCCACCTTGCCGGAGTAGTCGCCCATGAAGGTGCCCACGTTCTGCTCGCCGCGGTAGTTGAACATGCTGTCGCGCGAGAGGTACATGCCGCAGGCGCGGAAGATCTCCAGGTCCACCGGGGAGAGCGACAGGTTGGGCCCCTTGCGGGCCGGCTCTCCGGAGACCAGCGAGACCAGGAAGCGGTCATCCAGCCATTCCACCACGTTGCGCACCGGCTCGATGACGATGCGCGGGATGATGGGCCGGCCGGCGGCGCTCAGCGGGAAGAGGTTGGTGTGCACCGACAGGATCTTCTGCATGGCGGCGTGCACGTTCTCCGGGGTGCAGACCTGCTCCTTGAGCGGGTCGGCCTCGAAATCCAGGTGCGAATCGAGCAGCACCCGCGAGCCGCTGGTGGCCACCCGCAGGCCAGAGCTCTCGGCGGCCTTGCCCACGAAGGCGGCGGTGTACTCGATGTCGCGCTTGATCAGGCTCACCTTCTCGGCATCATAGCTCACATACTTGGTGCGCATGGCCTCGGTGGCCACCGCGTTGAGGGCGTCCATGTCATAGAGGGTCTTGCGCAGCTCGATGGACTTGGGGCCCAGCACGGCGGCCAGGTCCTTGATCTGCAGCAGGATCTGGGCGTTGTCATCGGCGAAGGCCCCCAGCGCCTGGCCGGCGGTCATCAGCTTGCGCTCCAGCGCGGCCTTGGCATCGCCCTCCAGGGGCGCGTCCTTGCCGATGGCCTGGCTGTGGAACTTGCGCATGCTGTCGATGGCCTCCTTGGCGGCCATCTTGTTGCCCACCAGGTACTTGCCGAAGAGCCGCTCCACCTGGGGCAGGGCCTCCTCCAGCTCCTTGACCAGGGCGTTGCGGCGCGAAAGGGCCATCTCGCGCTGCTGCCTGACATCGCCCTCCTTCTTGGCCGGCAGGGCCGGGCGGCGCTTGCCGCTGGCCTGGGGGTCCAGGGCATACAGGTCCATCATGGCGATCAGGCGCGCCCGGTCCACCGTGGTGAGCACATAGTCCATGTCCTCGGGCAGCTCGGCGATGTGGCCAAAGGCCTCGGCCAGCTTGTCGTAGAACTCGCGCGAGAGCAGCTTGGCCGTCACCGGCTCCTCGCCGGGGCGGGCGGCTAGCTCCACCTCATCCGCCAGCGCGCCGGTGTTGAGGAAGAGCTGCTGGCTGGGGTTCAGGGTCTCGGGCTGGCGCTCCACCAGGGCGCGGGACAGCGATTCAAAGGACTTGCGCAGCTTCTCGCATTTGACCTTGTCGGTGAAGCTGGGGTTGGTGGCAGGGTCCTTGGTCCAAGCCCGCAAGCCGTCCTCGACCACGCCGCGCACTTCGGGGCTCACGCCCTCCATCACCTTCTCATAGATCTCATTGGTCATCACGGTGGTGTCCGCCATAGCAGAAGACTACCTCCTAAATATTTTTAGGCATGCGGGCACGGCTGATGCCGTGCTCAAGGCCCGTTGGGAACAACGTTCTACTCTATACACCTAGGCGCTGGGCCTGTCAATTAAATGCGATTTAAGGCTATGGTTTTCAAGCAGAAAATCGGGCAAATTGTGCTATCATCCAGAAAATTATTCCTATGCCGCTCCACGATCTGAAATCGCTTGCGCCCCTCTAAGGCCCCATGCGCATCACCTCCAAATACCTGCTGCGGGAGCTCATCTTCCCCTTCTTCCTGGCCCTGGGCATCATCAGCTTCTTGCTGGTCGCCAACAAGCTGCTGACCCTGGTGGACCTGATGCTCAAGTACAAGGTGAACCCGCTGGTGGTGGCCAAGCTGGTGGCCTACATCCTGCCCGCCACCTTCGCCATCACCATCCCCATGAGCCTGCTGGTGGCCATCTTGCTGGCCTTCGGCCGCCTGGCCGCGGACATGGAGCTGACGGCCCTCAAGGCCGGCGGGGTGGGCCTGCCCCGGCTCTTCCTGCCCGTGCTCATCCTGGGGGCGGTCTTCTCCATGGGCATGCTCAGCTTCAATGAGTACGTGCTGCCCCGCGCCAACTTGGGCTACAAGATCCTCTTCTACGACATCCTGCGCAGCCGCACCAACCTGGTGGTGCAGGAGGGCACCTATGTGCGGGACTTCGAGGGCCTGGTCTTCCATGCCGGCCACAAGGACCCCTTGAGCGGCGAGCTGAAGGACGTGACCCTCTTCCTGCTGCCCAAGGGGAGCACGCCCCTGCAGATCGTGACCGCCAAGAGCGGGCATCTGGTGAGCGACCCCAAGAGCTACCGGGTCTACCTGCAGCTGGATGACGGCTGCGTGGAAAGCGGCAGCGGACAGGACCCCGATGCCTTCACCCAGATGTCCTTCAACACCAGCGTGGTGGACGTGGACATCCAGGGCGGGCTCAGGCAGGCGCAGGGCGTGGACCGCAAGCCGCAGGAGATGCCCA
Organism: uncultured bacterium; assembly: GCA_964463435.1. Taxonomy (GTDB): domain Bacteria; phylum Oederibacteriota; class JAJYGY01; order JAJYGY01; family JAJYGY01; genus CAYXCT01. Next base: position 5,118 of record CAYXCT010000054.1, read on the forward strand.
TCGCCGACATCATCCAGCACCTCAAAGCCATGCCCGACAGCTCGCCCGACAAGGCCGGCTGGGCCACCGAGATGCACAAGAAGATCGCCATCCCCTTCGCCTGCCTGGTCTTCGCCCTGGCCGGCTGCCCGCTGGGCGCCATGAGCCGGCGCGGCGGGCGCCTGCTCTCCTTCATCTGGGCCCTGGTCATCATCTTCAGCTACTATGTGCTGCTCTCACTGGGCGAGACCTGGGGCTACCGCGGCAGCCTGCCGCCCTGGCTGGGCATGTGGATGCCCAACCTGCTGCTGGCCGCCATCGCGCTGTGGCTCAACTGGGTGGCCATCAAGGAGCGCCC
>CAYXCT010000054.1:5554-11541 GCA_964463435.1 uncultured bacterium
CATCCCCAAGGAATGACATGAAGACCCTGGACCGCTACATCCTGCGGCAGTTCTTCTCGCCCCTGGCCCTCATCGTGCTGGGCATCGCCAGCCTGGTGCTGATGGTGCAGGTGGTCGACACGCTGCCCGGCTTCCGCGACTGGAAGGCCCCCCTTTCCTACATCGCCCTCTTCCACATCCTGCAGTTCCCCTACCTGGTGCTGCAGGTGCTGCCCATGGGCATCATGCTGGCCACCCTCATCAGCTTGGGCGGGCTGGCCCGCACCAGCGAGCTGGCGGCCATGCGCGCGGGCGGGGTCTCCCCGGCCCGCATCAGCCAGCCCATTTTGATGGCCGCGCTCTGCCTGGCGCTGCTGGATGGCGCGATGGCGGAATGGGTGGTGCCTGCCAGCACGGACCGCGCCCACTATGTGCAGAAGGTGCTCATCGAGAAGCGCAGCACCGACTATGACAGCCCCTGGCGCGAGCGCATGGTGAAGGGGGCCAGCGGGGGCCGGCAGATCTACCTGGACCATTACGACGCCAGCCATGGCAACATGGGCGGGGTGGTGGTGGTGCAAGAGGAGGGCGGGAGGCTCTTGAGCCGCCTGGATGCCAGCGGCGGCCGCTATGAGCCGGAGGGCTGGGTGCTCTACAACGGGGTGGCGCGCAGCTTCGACGCCGCCGGCATCGAGAGCAAGGCGCGGCGCTTCCGCCGCATGCCCCTGCCCGACCTCAAGGAGAAGCCCAGCGACTTCGTGGTGGAGAGCAACCAGCGCGAGGAGGACCTGCTGTTGCTGAGCTCATCCAAGCTGCTGCGCATCATCCAGGTGCTGCGCACCACCGGCGCCGACAGCCGGCGCGAGGAATCCTGCCTGCATGTGCGGCTGGCCTACCCCATGGCCTGCTTTGTGCTGGCCCTGCTCGGCTGCAGCATCCCCTTCCTCTTCCCCTACGGCCGCCGCGCCGTGGCCGGGGCCGCCATCGGCCTGCTGGCCACCCTGGCCGCGGGCATGCTCTACCTGGTCTGCATCCAGGTGGGCGTGTCGCTGGGCACCGATGGCGTGCTGCCCCCCATGGCCGGGGCCTGGATCGGCAACCTGGCCTTCGGCTCCCTGGGCGGCTGGGCGCTGTGGCGGGCCAACCGCTAGGCCAGCCTCCCTGACAAAAAGAGCGCCGGGCTCGCCGCCCGGCGCTCTTTTTATGCCTCCCTTTGTCCCTCTCACACGATCCAGGCCAGGTCCTCGCTGTCATCCTCCGGCACACGGAAGGTGATGGGGCTGGAGGGCGGCCAGTGCTCCAGCTCCGACTCATCCTGGGTGACAGTGACGATGAAGCGGCCTTCCCTGCCCGGGGCCAGGCCCAGCAGGCTGAAGGGCAGGCTCAGCTCCAGGATGTCCTCAGCCGCCAGGCGCGCGCCGTCATTGCCCAGGAGCGCCCCAGCCTCGCCATAGACCAGCAGGCGCGGCTTGGCGCCCTCGCCGGTGAATTCCACGCGCGCCTTGCGCTCGGGCGCGTCCAAGAATTTCACCTCAAAGCCCATCCGGGCCAGGTCAGGCAGCTCGCCCAAGTGCAGGGCCTTGCGGGCGTCGATGCGCAGATGCAGGCAGTTCAAGTCGCAGCCGAAATGGATGTGCCGGATCAGGGGCTCAGCCTGGTGCATGGCCCCGCCCATGCGGGCGGTGTCGAGCTTGCCGGCCCCGCGCCACTCATAATAGTGGCTGACCCGGCCCTCCGGCGTGGGATGGATGAAGCTGGTGGGCTCGAGCCAGGCCGCGGCCGCCTTGCTGCCGGTGATGGGCAGGAAGAGCTGCCGCGGGATGGGCTCGCCCAGGGCGCGATAGGCATTGGCCAGGTGCAGGCGGTAGAGCCGGTCGAACTCGCCATCCAGCGCGCTGCTGTGGTCATCGCCATACCACCAGTTCCAGTCCGAGCCCTCGGCGATGTGCAGGCTGTGCCAGGCCATGCGGGCGCGGGCGCGGTCCTCGGGGGCGGGGTGCTCAGCCTCCCAGCGCGCCACGGCATCGCGGGTCTCGCCCAGCAGGTCCCAGCTCTTGTTGTCCTCCGGGTGCCCCAGCCAGATGCCGAAGTCATGGTTGATCCAGCTGCCCGGGAAGATGCGCGCCACTTGGGCCTGGGGCGGGAAGCTCTGCAGGTAGTCGCTGGGCCTCACCGTCTCGATGCGCGGCTCGTCGCTCAGCCGCTGGTAGAGGGCGCGGAAGAAGGGCAGGCCGTCCAGCGGGTAGTATTCCCAGGCGTTCTCGCCGTCCAGGATGATGTTCACCAGCGGGCTCTCGCCCGAGGCCGGGTTGTCCAAGATCTCCAGCAGGCGGTGCACCAGGTCGGCGGCGGCGTCCTCGGCGTTCCAGCTGCTGTAATGGAAGCCGATCTTGTCGCTCAGGCGGTGGTCGCGGAAGAGCAGGTTGAGGCTGTGGCCCTCGTGCTCAAAGCGGTAGGGCTTGTAGAGGAAGTCCGGGTTCAAAAGCTTGCCATAGCCGTCCACCTCCAGGCTGCGGCCCAGGGTCTTGGCGAGGATCTCCTCGTCCGTGGCGGCCCAGGCGAAGCCGGCCGAGGCGATGGCGGCCAGCACCTCGTCGCTCACCGAGCCCTCGCTGGGCCAGATGCCCTTGGGCGCCTGGCCGAAGCGGCGCTGCATGAACTCCACCGCCATCTTGAGCTGGGCCTGGGCGTCCTCGGGATGGCTGAAGCGGCGGCTGGGGAGGGTCACCCCAGGCATGCCCACGCGGGCGATGTCCGTGTCGCAGAGCAGGGGCAGGATGGGGTGGAAGAAGGGGGTGGTGGTCACCTCGATCTGGCCCTTCTCCTGCAGGCGGCGATAGGCCGGCACCACGGCCCGCAGCATCTCCAGGTGCTTGGAGATGACCAGGTGCTTGTCCTCCTCGCTGAAGAGGCGGCCCTTCTCGGCCAGGGCCTTCAGCTGGGGGTCGCGCTCGCGCAGGTAGGGGTCCACCCAGGCCAGGTTGAACCAGACCTGCAGGTCGCGGAAATCTTGGGCGGCCCAGCGCTTGGCGGCCTCGGCCAGGGCCTGGTCGGTCTGGCCCGCGCCGCGCAGCGCCAAGAGCTCGGCGTAGCGCGGATAGGGGGCTATCATGCGCGGGCCGTTGGCCATGAAGAAGCCCTTGAGCATGGCCAGCTTGTCCTCGGGGGAGAGGTCCTCAGCCGGCTTGCGGGTCAGGTCCAAGAGCTCGTCCGAGAGGCCCTCCTCGGTGTATTCCTCCACCTGCATCAAGAGCGAAGGCACCAGGTTGAAGGTGCTCTTGACGCGCGGGTACTCCTCCAGCAGCAGCGGCATGTCCAGGTAGTCCTTGGTGCCATGCAGGCGCACCCAGGGCATGCTGGAGACCCGCGTCACCGGGTCCCGGTAATAGGGCTGGTGCATGTGCCACATCAGGTTGAGATAGAGCTTGCGCGCCATGCGCGTCCCTCCTTAAGCCGCCTGCCCGTTCAGGGCCAGCGCCATGTGCCGGCAGAGCCCCAGGGCATCCTGCCAGGCCTGCCGTGAGAAGCGGCCCTGGCTGTCCATGCTGTGCCTCAATTGCCCGCGCGCCCAATCGGCCGGGTCTTGCGCCAGGGCCAGCGCGGCCTCATCGCCCGCTTCCAGCCGCCGCGCCAAGCTGTCGAACAGGGCCGCCAGGGCCGGCTGGGCCTCCACGCGGGGGCCCGGCCCCATCAGCCAGGCGCGGGCTGCCCTGTTGAGAGATGTCTCTTCCCTGCCCCGCAGGGGCCGCTGGTCCAGCGGCTCAAGAGCCAGGCCCTGGCCGCCCCAGGCCGTGGCCAGGCGCCGCAGCGGGGCCGGCGGCGCTCCCGCGGCAGCCAGGCCCAGCAGGTCCAGCGCCTCGGCCAGCACCAGCTCGGGCCGCAGCAGGTCCCAGCAGGGCGCGTTGCCCGGGCCCGCGCCCTGGCATTCGCCCTGGCAGCCGCAGGGGCCCTCGGGCCGCTGCACCCACAGCACCCTATGGCCGGCGCCATAGGGGCCGGTCTCCACCGGCGAGGCGATGGCCGGGTAAAGGCCCACGCAGGGGGTGCCCAGGCAGGCCGCCAGGTGCAGGGCAAAGGTGTCCACTGAGACCAGGGCGTCCAGGCAAGACAGCAGGCCGGGCAGCTCGGGCACCGTGGCCTGGGCCACGGCATTCACCACGCGGCCCGGGCCGGCCTGGGCCAGCGATTCCATCAAGGCCTGTCCCGCGGCCGCCTCGGCCGGGCCGCCCAGCAGGACCAGGCTGACCTTGCCGCTCTGCAGGATGCGGCTGCAAAGACTCTTGAGCCAGGGTTGCGGCGGCACGCGCAGGCTCTTGCTGGCCCCCAATTGCAGGCCCAGCCAGGGGCGCGGCAGGCCCGCTCCTGCCAGCGCCTCGAGCATCCCCACCCCCGCCGCCCGGTCAGGGGAGAGCCGGGCCGGGGCAAAAGAGGGCGCCACATCCAGGGCCTCGGCCGCGGCCAGGGCGAAGAGCTCGCTCAAGTGAAAAGGCTGCCAGCTGCGCGCGCAGGGCATGGCGGCCATCAGGCGCCAGAAGCGCGAAGGGTCGGACACGGGATGGAGCCGCGCCGCGTCCACGGGCAGGCCCAGCTGCCGCAGCTGCTGCCAGCGGGGCTCGCTGGCCCCATCCGCGGGCGTGAAGACCCGGCCTAAGCGCTTGGCCGCGGCCCCGCCTGCCACCCGGGCCAGCATGGCTGAGTCAGGATTGGCCATCAGATTCAGGACAATGGCCGGAGATCGGCCAGCCAAGGACAAGAGCTCAGCCTGCAGGCCCCCGGCCATGGGCGCATCCGGCCTCTCGCGCAGCAAGGAGACCTCATGCACGGCAGAAGCCCAGGGCGCCAAGCGGGCGGCCCCTGCGCAGAGCCGGTCTGCCACCACCTCTATCTCTCTGCCAGGGTCTTGGCGGGCCATGAGCTCCAGGGCTGGGAAGGCTTGCACGATGTCCCCCAGCCGGTGGGTCATGATGACCAGGACCTTGGCCTTCAACGCGGGCCTGCTTCTTCCGCCAGCTGGCGATAGACCCCCACCAGCTTCTCCACCAGCACGCCCACGTCAAAGCGCTTGGCCATGGCCAGCGACTTCTTGCGCAGCGCGGCCATCCTGGCCTTGCTGGCAAAGGCCTGCTTGACTGCCAGGGCGAAGCCCGGGGTGTCCTTGGCCGAGAGGAAGCTGTCGCCATACAGCTCGTGATAGTCGTCCAGCTCGCGCAGCAGCAGGGGCAGGCCGCAGGCCGCGGCCTCGGTGATGGCCAGGGCGCAGTTCTCCTGCACGCTGGGGAAATACAGCATGTCCGCGGCGTTGTACAGCGAGGGCATGCGGTCCAAGGCGAACATGCCAGCGAAGTGCACGTTCTTGGGGGCCTCTTCCATCAGCTCGTTCATGCCCTTGTAGGCGTCGGTCAGCTTGCCAAAGGGCCGGCCGCCCACCCACACGAAGGTGATGCCCGGGTTGGCGCGGCCCGCGGCCACGAACTCGGCCACGCCCTTGCGCGGCTGGATCTGGCCCACGCACAGCGCCATCTTCTGCGCCGGCTTGAGGCCCAAGAGCTCCCGGCCCTCGCGGCGGAGCTTGGCATCCGGCCTGAAGCGCTTGAGGTCCACCGGGTTGGTGATGACCTCCATGCGCGTGCGCACCCCTATCTCCTTGAGGGTGCGGCGCACGGCCGGCGCCACGGCCACCACGGTGTTGACGCTGTTGTAGGCGAAGCGGATGTAGCGCGTGAAGAGCCCCTGCCAGAGCCGCCAGCCCACCAGGCTGCCCGCCACGCTGTCAGGCACCACATGGGCTGACATCACCCGGCGGTGCCGGTAGCGCGGGGCGATGGCCCAGTAGAGGGGCCCGAAGGTGTGGGCGTGCATCACATCGCAGCGGTCGAAGCTGTTGACCTTCACGGCCACATCGCTCCGGCGCTTGAGCATCTCCACGGTGTCCACAAAGGCCGTGTGCACGCCCTGGCCCTCGCTGCCATAGACCGACTCGCTCACCACATTGATGCTCAGCAGCTTCT
>CAYXCT010000055.1:0-11406 GCA_964463435.1 uncultured bacterium
CGGGTCCAGCCGGCCCATGGCCACGTAGTCGAGGAAGAACAGAGGCTCAGCGCCCTGCACCAGGATGTCGTTGACGCAATGGTTCACCAGGTCCTGGCCCACCGTGCCATAGACCCCGGCCAGCGCCGCCACCTTGATCTTGGTGCCCACCCCGTCGGTGGAGGAGACCAGCACCGGCTCCTTGAAGCGCGCCTTGTCAAAGGCGAAGAGCCCGCCGAAGCTGCCCAGGTCGCCCAGCACCTGCTTGTTGAAGGTGCTGCGCACCGCGGCCTTCATCAGGCTCACCGCCTGGTTGCCGGCATCGATGTCCACCCCCGCGTCGCGGTAGGTGACGGCCCTGCCCCTGCTTCCCGCTCTCTTCGCCAAAACCGCCTCCTGTTGAGCCCTCAGTCGCATTTGACCCGCGACTCGAGGGCCAGCTTGTCCAGCATCAGCTGCTCGCCGGCCTGGCCGCCCAGGCCCACCGGGTACTGCCCGTCAAAGCAGGCCTTGCAGAAGTCCGAGGCCTTGGCCTCGGTGGCCCGCATCATGCCCTCGATGCTCAGGTAGGCCAGCGAGTCCACCCGCAGGTACTTGCCCACCTCGTCCAGCGTGTGGGTGGCCGCCACCAGCTCGTTGCGGGTGGGGAAGTCCATGCCATAGAAGCAGGGGAAGACCGTGGGCGGGGCGGTGATGCGCAGGTGCACGCCCTTGGCCCCGGCGCGGCGCAGCATCTTGACGATCTTGCGCATGGTGGTGCCGCGCACGATGCTGTCGTCGATGACGATCACGTCCTTGCCTTCCAGCACGTGGCGCACCGCGTTGAGCTTGATCTTGACCCCAAAGTCGCGGATGTGCTGGCTGGGCTCGATGAAGGTGCGGCCCACATAGTGGTTGCGGATGAGCCCCATTTCGAAGGGGATGCCGCTCTCCTTGCTGTAGCCGATGGCGGCCGCCACGCCCGAGTCGGGCACCGGCACCACCAGGTCGGCCTGCACCGGCGACTCGCGTGCCAGCTCGCGGCCCAGGGCGCGGCGCACCTTCTGCACCGGGGTGCTGTAGATGCTGCTGTCGGGCCGCGCGAAGTAGATGAACTCGAAGACGCACATGCTGGGGCGGGCCGGCGGGAAGGGCTTGAAGCTCTGCAGGCCGTACTTGTCGATGACCACCATCTCGCCCGGCTCGACATCGCGCACGTACTCGGCATCGATGATGTCGAAGGCGCAGGTCTCGCTGGCCAGGATGTAGGCCTCGCCCAGGCGGCCCAGGCACAGCGGGCGGAAGCCGTTGGGGTCGCGCACGCCGATGAGCTGGCGCTCGTTCATCACCATCAGCGAGTAGGCGCCCTGCACCTGCTTGAGGCTGGCCACCACCGTGTCGATGAAGCGCGTCTCGGGGCTGCGGGCGATCAGGTGGACGATGACCTCGCTGTCCACCGAGCTGGTGAAGATGCTGCCGTAGGCCTCCAGCTCGCTGCGCACCAGCTGGGTGTTGGTGAGGTTGCCGTTGTGGGCGATGGCCAGGCTGCCGCGGGCGTAGTCCACGAAGATGGGCTGGGCGTTCTTGATGTTGCTGCTGCCCGTGGTGCTGTAGCGCACGTGGCCGATGGCCAGGTGGCCCTTCAAGGCGTTGAACTCGGGCTCGCCGAAGCTGTCGGCCACCAAGCCCATCTTGCGCACGCAGGCCAGGGTCTCGCCGTTGGCCGCGGCGATGCCGCAGCTCTCCTGCCCCCGGTGCTGCAGGGCGTAGAGGCCAAGGTAGGTCAGCTTGGAGGCCTCCTTGTGGCCCCAGATGCCGAACACGCCGCAGGCTTCGTGCGGCTTGTCCTCGTCGTCGGAAGCGTCCAGATGCCCAGCCTCGGTCTGCATGCTGATCTCCTTGGGATTCCGGCTCACATCAATGGCGTGCGCCAGGTCTTCTCCAGCCGATCCAGGCCCAGGTCCAGGGCCTGCTTGCCGTTCACGCTGAGCCGCAGGCGGTCGCCCTTGGCCTCGCCCAGGGCCTTCAGCGGCACCTTGTGGCGCCGGGCCAGGGCCTCCAAGGCCTTGGCGGCGCCGGGCCGCACGGCAAAGAGGGCGCGGCTCTGGCTCTCGCCGAACAGCGCGGCCTCGGGCCGCAGGCGGGTCGTGAGCTCCAGCTCGGCGCCCAGGGGCGCGGCGCCAAAGCGGCCGCCGGTGACAGCCATCTCCGCCAGCGCCACGGCCAGGCCGCCGTCTGAGAGGTCGTGGGCGGTGTCGCAGAGCCCGGCGCGGATGGCGGCCACGGCGAAGGCCTGCAGGGCCTTCTCGGCCTTGAGGTCCAGCCGCGGCGGCTTGCCGGCCTTCTTCTTGAATAGCACCGCCAGGTACTCGCTGCCGCCCAGCTCATCATGGCTCTCGCCGGCCAGGTAGACCCTGTCGCCGGGGCGCTTGAGCCATTGGGTGGCGACGCGCAGCCCGCCCTTCACCGGCTCCACCAGCCCGGCCACGCCCACGACGGGGGTGGGGTCGATGGCGCGCTGGGGGCTCTCATTGTAGAGGGAGACATTGCCCGAGATGACCGGGATGCCCAGGCCGCGGCAGGCCTCGGCCATGCCCTGCACGGCCTGGCCCAGCTGCCAGTAGACCTCGGGGTCCTTGGGGCTGCCGAAGTTGAGGCAGTCGGTGCAGGCGATGGGCTCGCCGCCGCTCACGGCCACGTTGCGGGCCGCCTCAGCCACCGCGATCTTGCCGCCCTCATGGGGGTCCAGGTAGCAGTAGCGCCCGTTGCCATCCAGCGCCAGGGCCACGGCCTTGCCGTTCTCCTTGATGCGGATGACGCCGGCGTCCGAGCCGGGCAGCACCAGCCCGTTGGTGCGCACCATGGTGTCATACTGGCGGTAGACCCATTCCTTGCAGCGCAGGTTGGGCGAGCCCAGCAGGGTGAGCAGGGCCTGGCCCAGGCCCTTGGGCGCCTTGAGGCCGGCGGCCTTGAAGGCCCAGGCCTTGGCCAGGTAGGCCGGCCGCCGCATGGGCAGGTGGGCCACCGGGAAGAGCGGGTGATGGTCGTCGGCCAGGGCCGCGGGCGGGATGCTGCTGACCAGCCTGCCGTTCTCAAAGACCCGGTGCAGGCCGCTGGCCGTGACCTTGCCCACCACCGCGGCGTGCAGGCCCCACTTGGCGAGCACCGCCGCCACCGCCTTTTCCTTGCCCTTCTTGGCCACCAGCAGCATGCGCTCCTGGCTCTCGGAGAGCAGGATCTCATAGGGGCTCATGCCCGTCTCGCGCTGGGGCACGCGGGTGACCTCGATGTCCACCCCTGCCCCGCCGCGGAAGGCCATCTCCACCGAGCTGGAGGTCAAGCCGGCCGCGCCCATGTCCTGGATGCCCACCAGATGGCCCGCGCTGATCAGCTCCAGGGTGGCCTCCAGCAGCAGCTTCTCCATGAAGGGGTCGGCCACCTGCACGGCGCTGCGCTTCTCCTCGCTGGCCTCCGAGAGCTCGGTGCTGGCGAAGGTGGCGCCGTGGATGCCGTCGCGGCCGGTGGTGCTGCCGATGTAGATGATGCTGTTGCCCACCCCGCTGGCCGTGCCGCGGGCGATGCCGCTGTGCTTGAGCACGCCCAGGGCCAGGGCGTTCACCAGGCAGTTCTCGCGGTAGACGTCATCGAACAGGGTCTCGCCCGCGATGTTGGGGATGCCCACGCAGTTGCCGTAGCCGCCCACGCCCGCCACCACCCCGTCGATGAGGCGCTGCACATGCGGGTCCTTGGGGTCGCCAAAGCGCAGGCTGTCGCCGCAGGCGATGGGCCGCGCGCCCATGGTGAAGACATCGCGCAAAATGCCGCCCACGCCGGTGGCCGCGCCCTGGTAGGGCTCGATGGCCGAGGGATGGTTGTGCGACTCGACCTTGAAGCAGATGGCGTAGCCGCCGCCGATGTCGACGATGCCGGCATTCTCGCCCGGGCCCTGCAGCACCCGCTTGCCGCTGGTGGGGAAGCCGCGCAGCAGGGGCTTGCTGGTCTTGTAGCTGCAATGCTCGCTCCACATCACCGAGAAGACGCCCAGCTCGGTGAAGGTGGGGGTGCGGCCCAGGATCTTGACGATGTTGCGGTACTCCTCGGGCGAGACGCCGTGCTCCCGCACCAGCTGCTCGCTGATGGCCGGGTCGCCGGGCCTGGGCGCGGGGGTCTCTGTCATCGGGCTGGGTTTGGCGGTCATAAGGTCCCTCAACGCCGGCTGAGCGCGGCCAGCATGCTCTCGAAGATGATGCGCCCGTCCTCGCCGCCCAGGGCGGCCTCGCTGGCGCGCTCGGGATGGGGCATCATGCCCAGCACGTTGCCCTGCTCGTTGGTGACGCCGGCGATGTTGGCCAGGCTCCCGTTGGGGTTGGCATCGGGGGTCACGCGGCCGTCGGGCTCGCAGTAGCGGAAGGCCACCTGGCCCCGGGCCTCCAGGCGCGCCAGGGTGGCGGCGTCGCAGAAGTAGTTGCCCTCGCCGTGGGCGATGGGGATGCGCAGCACCTGGCCCGGCCGGGCCAGGCTGGTGAAGGCCGAGCGGGCGTGCTCCACCCGCAGGTGGGTGAAGTCGCAGATGAACTTGAGCGAGCGGTTGCGCAGCAGGGCGCCGGGCAGCAGGCCGGCCTCGGCCAGGATCTGGAAGCCGTTGCAGATGCCGATCACCATGCCCCCGCGGGCGGCATGGCGCCGCACATCATCCATCACCGGGGCGAAGCGCGCGATGGCGCCGCAGCGCAGGTAGTCGCCATAGCTGAAGCCGCCCGGCACCACCACGCAGTCGGTGCCGCGGGGGAGCTGGGGCTGCTGGTGCCAGACCAGGCTGGTCTTCTGCTTGAGCACCTGGCCCAGCGCGTGCAGGCAGTCATGGTCGCAGTTGCTGCCCGGGAATTGGATGACGCTGAAATGCATGGCGGCCCTCCTCAGGCCTTTTCCAGGGTGAACTCGTAGTGCTCGATCACCAGGTTGGCCAGCAGCTTGCGGCACATGGCCTCCACCTCGGCGCGGGCCTTGGCCTCATCCTTGGCCTCAAGCTTCACCTCGATGACGCGGCCCATGCGCACCGAGCCCACGCCCTTGAAGCCCAGGCTGGCGAGGGCGTCCTTGACGGCCACGCCCTGGGGGTCGAGCACCGACTTCTTCAGCGAGACATGGATCTTGGCGAGGAACATGGCTCCCCTTGCAGTGCGGGTTCAGAGTCCGGCGCGCTTGAAGATGGCGCCGATGTTCTTCAGGTAGTAGTTCATGTCGAACAGCCCGGCCAGGCGATCCGCCGGGATGACGCTGGTCACGCGCGGGTCATGGCGCAGGCGGTGCAAGAAGTCGGGGGACTTGAAGTCGCCGGACTGGCGGGCGTTCCACACCGCCATGGCGTGCTCCTGCACGATCTTGTAGCTCTCCTCGCGCTGCAGGCCGGCCTCGGTGAGCGCCAAGAGCACGCGCTGCGAGAAGACCAGGCCGCCGGTCAGGTTGAGGTTGCGCATCATGTTGTCAGGATAGACGATCAGCTTGTCCATCAGCGCGGTGAACTTGGCCAGCATGTAGTCCACCAGGATGCAGCTGTCGGCGAAGATGATGCGCTCCACGCTGGAATGGGTGATGTCGCGCTCGTGCCAGAGGGCCACGTTCTCCCAGGCCGCCAGGGCGTTGCCGCGCACCACGCGGGCCAGGCCGGCCACCCGCTCGGCCAGCATGGGGTTGCGCTTGTGGGGCATGGCCGAGCTGCCCTTCTGGCCCGGCTTGAAGAACTGCTCGGCCTCCAGGATCTCGGTGCGCTGCAGGTTGCGGATCTCAGTGGCCCACTTCTCCAGGCTAGAGGCCAGGCCGGCCAGGGTGGCCATGAACTCGGCATGGCGGTCGCGGCTCTGGGTCTGGCTGCTGGCCGGGTCCACGCCCAGCCCCAGGATGCGGCAGGCCTGGGCCTCCACCCGCGGGTCGATGTTGGCGAAGGTGCCCACCGCCCCGCTGAACTTGCCCACCGCCACCGTGTGGCGGGCCGACTCCAGGCGCTGCAGCTGGCGGTCCAGCTCGGCCACCCACAGGGCCAGCTTGAAGCCGAAGGTGACCGGCTCGGCATGCACCCCGTGGGTGCGGCCGATGCAGGGGGTCAGCTTGTGCTCGCGCGCCCGGCGCACCAGCACCTTGCGCAGGTCCAGCAGGCCGGCCTCGATGAGGTCGGCGCTCTCCCTGAGCTGGATGGCATTGGCGCTGTCCACCACATCGGTGCTGGTGAGGCCCAGATGGATGAAGCGCGCATCCTTGCCCACCGACTCGCCCATGCAGGTGACGAAGGCGATCAGGTCGTGGTCGGTCACCAGCTCCAGCTCAGAGATGCGCTGCAGCTTGAAGCTGGCCTTCTTGCGGATGTTGGCCGCCGCCGGCTTGGGCACCCGGCCCAGCTTGGCCTGCGCCTCCACCACCGCCACCTCCACCTCCAGCCAGGTGCGGAACTTGTTCTCCTCGCTCCAGATCCGGCCCATCTCAGGCCTCGTGTAGCGCTCCAGCATGCCGACCTCAGGGTGGGGTCAAAAACGAAACGAAGCCCCCCCGATCGGAGAGGGCTTCGCGGATGACTTGAAGATTATGTCCAAAGCGCCCCTGAAAAGCAAGAGGCTTGAGAGCTCAGCTCACCAGGGCCTTGCCGGCCATGTTGCGGCCCGGCTCAGCCGGGGCGGCGGCGCCGCTGCGCTCGCGGATGCGGAGGATGGAGTCGGCAGAAGCCTCGCGCACATAGCGGTCAGCATCGATGCCAAGCTTGCTCAGCGCCTCCAGCACGCTGCTGTCGGCCAGCTTGCCCAGGGCCTGGGCCGCGGCGCGGCGCACCGAGCTGTCCATGTCCATCAGCGAATGGGCCAGGCTGGCCTGCGCCCGGCTGTCCTTGAGCTCGCCCAAGGCCCAGGCAGTGCAGCCCCGGATGGTGGCTTCAGGGTCGGCCAGCAGCTCGACCAGGGCCGGCACTGCCACCGCCGCCTTTTTCTTTTCAATCTGCATGATGGCTGTTTTGCGGACAAAGACCGCCTGGCTCTTCAAGTCCAAGATCAGGTCTTCCACAGGCTTGTCTATCATCTTCTTCTTCATGACTGGCCTCTTTGTGAGAGTCCTCAATATTACTTAGCCCTTTATTCCTCTGATTTATAAAGTTAATTGTAAAATTTAATGATTTATTTTAATTTACAAGCTCTGTTTTATCAATGCCCATTTCTTTAGACGAGCTACGAAACAAATTGTTTTCGATAGGGAGAACTTTTTTTACCCTTTATTTAAAACACTTTTTAGATTTATGGCTGAAATTTACCATGCCAAATCTTTAATCACCTGCCAAAATTTGATGAAAAGCTCTGCATAAGTCATTTATAAATTTCATTTTTTTAAATCTCTCATAACTATGTTCAAGCAAAAAAAATGCCAAACTCTATGAAACAAAAAGAGCTTGGCACTAGAATTTAATATACAATTAAATCAAGCTTTTATATTAGATTCCACGATGAAGAACGTTGTCAAGGTAATGGCCAAAAGTTGCTTGCTCCCTTTATCCGTTACCCTCACCTCCCAAACTAGGGTCCTTTTTCCATAATGCAAGAGTCGCGCTTCGGCAATCAGGACGCCCTTGGTGACATTCCCCACATAATTGATCTTGAGCTCAGAAGTGACTGCCATCTGGCCTTTGGGCAGCAGCAGCATGCTGGCCGCCCCTGCCACCGTGTCCGCCAGCGTGGCGATGGCGCCCCCATGCACCAAGCCAGCGGGCTGGCTCAGGCTGGGGCTGTAGGCCATGGCCAGCTTCAAAGAGCCTTGCTTCGCGGAAACCAAGCTCAAGCCCATGCCAGCGGTGAAGCCGCTTGAAAGCGCGCGCCTCACGCTGGCCACATCCCAGGCCGCTCCCTGCCCCTTCTTTGCTGCTGCCATGCTCACTCCTCGAGGATGTCGATCTCGGACCAGCGGCCTGAGTGGGCCGCGCTCTCCCATGGGTTGAATCGGGGCTTCTTCTTCTGCACCAGGGCCCAGGCCAGGTCCGCCAGGTCGGCCTCCTCCTTCAGGTCCGCCGAGATGGCGAAATCAAAGTAGGCGTCCGCGATGCTGGCGGCGATGCCCTTGAGCGCCGCCTCGGGCGCGCCGCCCCGGCCCTCCAGGATGGCCAGCAGGGTGTCGGCCGCCGGGGCTGGCGCGTGGGCCGCGTAGATGACCTCGCCATCCTGGGCCCCGGGCGGATAGAGGACGATCTCGAAGACCGCGGCGCCGCGCGGGCCATGGTTCATGACGCCACCCTGATGCAGGCGGTAGATCTTGTCTGACCAGCGGATGCGATAGGTCTTGGACGGCTTGCCTGAGATGCCTGTCTTCATGCTTCTCCTCCTAGGGTGGGCCCATCAGAGGGATACGCGCGCGCGGGCCAGCGGGCTTGCCTCAGCGCGGCGGGAAGTGCCGCAGCAGCTCAGCGAAGGAATCCAGCAGCAGGTCCGGCGCGGCCTTGGCCAGCAGAGCCTGGTCGCCGATGCGGTTGCGAAAGGCCAGGCAGGGCACGCCCAGGGCCCGGGCCGCCTCCACGTCCACCCGCGAATCCCCCACCATCACGCAGGGCTGGCCCTTGAGCCCCAGGTCAGCGCAGGCCTTGCGCAGGGGCGCGGGGTCCGGCTTCTTCGCGGGCAGGGTGTTGCCGCCCACCAGGCTGCCAAAGAGCGGCGCCACGCCCAGGCCCTCCAGGATGCGCCGGGAGACGCCCTCGGGCTTGTTGGTGACCACCGCCAGCTGGTAGCCCCGCGCCTTGAGCGCGGCCAGGGCCGGCCCCGCGCCCTCATAGAGGCGGGTGCGGTCCAGGCAATGGCCGCTGTAGTGGTGCTTGAAATCCTCCACGCAGCGCTGCACCAGGGGCCCGTCCTTGGCCTCCAGCAGGCGCGAGACCAGGGCCTCCACGCCATCGCCCACAAAGGCCGCCACTTGGGCCTCGCTGAGCGCGGGCAAGCCCTGGCGCTGGCGCAGCCAGTTGCCAGCCGCGGCCAGGTCGGCGCTGGAATCCACCAGCGTGCCGTCCAAATCAAAGAGCAGGGCTTGGCAGTCAAAGGTCAGCGGCATTCAGTACCCCATATCCAGGCGCAGGCAGGGCTCGAACATCAGGATGGGCGCTGGCAGGTTCACCAGCACCAGCGGCACGCGGGCGCCCACATCCAGGGTGAAGGCCGTGCCGAACTCGGCCTTGAACTCGGGCATCAGGTCCACGCCCCAGCTGCCGGTGCCGCCGGCCTGCTGGCCGCCCACCTGCCAGTCAGCCTGGGCCTGGCAGCGCAGCGCGGTGCCCAGCCAGTAAGAAGCCTCTGCGTCGCGGGCCAGCAGGCCCAGCATGCCCAATCCTGCCAGCAGGCTTGCGCCTGGCCGCACAAAAGCGCTCCCCACGGGCAGCTCCAGGCCGGCCGTGGGGGAGACCGGCCGGATATCCGCGGCATAGCCCAGGCGCCACAGCCCAGAGGCCTGCTGGCTGAAGCGCAGAACGCCCAGGCTCTCCGCGCCGCTGATGCCGCCGCCAAAGGCCCAGCCCCCCTCGCCCGAGGCGGCCAGCGGATGGGGGGCCTCATAAGGCCCCAGGCCCGTGGGCGCCACCACCACCAGGCTCATGCCCAGGCTGGCGCGGCGCTCCTCGGCGCTGCCCCACAAGGCCGCGCCGCGCCAGCGCAGGGTGATGTCGCCCATGTGGTCGCCGCGCAGCACGGTGGGGTCGTTGCGCTGCGGCGTGGAAGCCGTGCCCCATTGGTAGGGCGAGAACTCCATGAAGCGCCAGGGCAGGTCAAGCTCAAGGGCCTGGGCCATGCTCATCTGCCAGCGCAGCCAGAGGTCCATGTCCACTCCCTTCTGGGTGTCGCCATCCGGGAAGTACTGGGTGCCCTGCTCGCGCAAGGTCCGGCTGCTGTCCAGCGAGGACCAGCGGTCGCGCTCCCAGGCATCCACCTGCAGGCTGCTCTCAAAGCCGGGATGGGCCAGGGCCTGCGGATCCAGCAGGGAGAGCGTGTCCTGGCTTGCCGCCAGGGGCAGGGCCAGCCAAGGCAAAAGTGCCGAGAAATAGAAGAGAAGCATTGTGCGCATGTGCGGATTATGGGAGGCCCGGCCAAAAGGGTCAAGGTGAAAGCGCGGATAAGCCTTGCCTCGAACAGGCTTTGGTGCTAAAGAAGAAATAGCCCTGCAGTGTTCGTGCGGGCTGGGTATTCTGATCCTACAACCCTTAACCCGGGGAGCCATGACCCGCGGTGCGTGCGGCCCCTTCGGGGATAGCCCACCGCTCCCGGTGATGGCGCCCACCTGGATATCAGGGTTCAGAAACCCGGCTTTCACGGCACAGGCGGGGCTTTTTCATGCCCATTGCGCGCCTGGCGCGGTCCTGCTTTCCCCTGTTTGGCACAGGCCCTGCTTTCCCCTCCCTTGACAAGCCCTTTTCATCCCTATATAAATGACAGGCCAAACCTAGCCTATGCGCTGGGGGAAGGCGGATGAGTCCTTTGGACTCGGTGAAAACCGGGATGGAAATGCTCTTTTTTCTCTTGCTCCTGATCTTGAGCGCGTTAAGTGTGGCTGTGTCCCCTGCCCCGCAGGGGGCAAGCTTTGCTTTGGACCAAACGCGCCTTTTCCCGCGCCTCGAGCATCAGCCTGCGCCTTGAGCAGAGAAGCCTGACCGCCCCGCAGCACCCCGCCTTCCCCCCGCCAGAACCGTGCCTGAACACGGCCACACCTTTGGGGGGATCATGTCCTTCTTCCACCTGCTCTACGCCCTTGGAGTCTTGGGCGCCCTGAGCCTTGGCTTCATCCTTCATCTCTACTACCAGCGAGCCCAAGACCGCAACAAATTGGATTCCGCCGAGCGCATGGCGGGCGCCATCGTCGAGAACGCCAAGCAGGAGGCCGAGAACACCAAGAAAGCCGCCATGCTGGAGGGCAAGGACCAGCTCTACAAGGAGCGGGCCGAGTTTGAGGACAGCGCCAATCAGCGCCGCCAAGAGGCCCTGGCGGTGGAGAAGCGCCTGGCCGTCAAAGAGGAGGCCCTGGACCGCCGCCAGCAGTCCCTGGACCGCCGCGACAGCGACCTGGACCTGCGCGACAAGGGCCTGGAGGGCCGCGAGCTGGCCGCCGGCCAGAAGGAGCAGGAGCTGGAGCGCCTGCGCGCTGAGGAGAGCCTGCGCCTGGAGCGCCTGGCCGGGCTCACGGCCGAATCGGCCCGCAAGATGCTGATGGAGGATGTGGAGAAGCGCGGCAAGCAGGAAGCCTCGGCGCTGATGAAGCGCCTGGAGGAGGAGGCCCGCGAGACCGCCGACCGCAAGGCCAAGCGCATCATCTCCACCGCCATCCAGCGCTGGGCCGCCCCCCACACCGTGGAATCCACCATCTCGGTGGTCAACATCCCCAGCGAGGACATGAAGGGCCGCATCATCGGCCGCGAGGGCCGCAACATCCGCGCCCTCGAGAACCTCACCGGCA
>CAYXCT010000056.1:0-11087 GCA_964463435.1 uncultured bacterium
CCGGTGTCGCCGCCCGCGTAGTCCACGGTCATGCGGCTCCCCTCAGCCACCAGGGCCTGGGGATAGAGGGCGCTGTCCGCGTCATCCGCGGCCAGGCCCAGGCCGCCATCCAGCGCCCGCACCCGGGTCTCGGTGGCATAAGCGGTGATGGGAGCCAGCAGCAGCAAGAGGCAGAGCATCTTGGTCATGGTCATCTCGCAAGGCCTTCCAGTTCGGGTGAGCTCAGCTGCCAACGGTACCAGCGCGCGAGGGGCTTGTCCAGGGCCTGGGGCAGGCCGCGCGAGTCCAAGGCCAGGCGCTCCTCGGCCCCGCCCTGGCCGAGCAGGCTCAGCACGCGGCCGCGCTGGCCCAGCGCCCTCCCCTTCCAGCCCAGCCGGAGGTCCGCGCCCATGGCGGAGGCCGGCACTGGCCAGCCCTGCAGGCCGCAGAGCGTGGGCAGCAGGTCCATCTGGTCGCAAAGGCGGCGCGAGTCCACGCGGGCCAGGGCGCGGCTGGCCCCGCCCCAAAAGATCATGGGCACCGGCTCCAGGCCGTAGGCCATGGCCCCGGTGGCCATCAGGTACTGGGGGGAGAAGACCGGGGCATGGTCCGCGGTCACCACCACCAGGGTGCCCGGCCCGTCCAGGCCCCGGGCCTTGAGCCCCCGCAAGAAGGCGGACAGGTCCTGGTCCAACTGCCAGACCGCCTTGAGCAGGGGCATGGCGCCGCGCAATCCCTCGGGCAGGCTCTGCTCCGGCGGCTGGCGGCGGTAGGGCGGATGCGTGTCCAGGGTGTTGATGACCATGAGCAGCGGCTGGCCGCGGCCGGCCTGCAGCTGCGCCAGGGCCTCGCTGAACAGGGCGCGGTCATCCAGCGCGCCGCCCCAGCCATCCGAGTCGCTGGCCGGATGCCCGGGGAAGTCCTCCAGTCCCATCAGCTTCTGCGTGCCCAGCATGGCCGGGTAGCTGCGCCAATGCGAGCGGTAATGCACGCTGCTGCCGTGCAGATGCAGGGTGGCGAAGCCGTGGGCTGCAAAGGCCCGCGCCAGGCTCTGCCCCGGGTAGGGCCGGTTGACGCGGGCGAAATCGAGCCGCCCGCAGAGGACCGCATACTGGCCCTGGTCGGTCTCATGGCCCACGCTCTGGCAGCGGCTCAAATGCGGCTGCTCCCTGAGCAGCCGGTCCAAGCCAGGGGTGAGGCCCCGGGGCAGGCGGGGGTTGCAGCTGGCGATCAGGCGGTTGGAGAGCGACTCCACGGTGATGACCACCACCCGCTTGAGGCGCAGGCCAGGCCCGCTCCCTTCAGCTCCCTGGCCCAATCCGGCGCCCTGGGCCCAGATGCGGTCTGGAACGCTCAAAGCCACGGGCTGGGGCGGCCGCCAGCGCTGGGCGCGCACCTGCTCCAGCAGAAGCCCCCGCCAGAGCGCGGCTTGGCTGGTGCTGACCAGCGCCTGGGCCTCTTCCCTGCCCTCTTCGACCACCGGCTTGCCCAGGCGGGCCTGGCTCAAGTCGCGGCCCCAAAAAGGGCTCCAGGCGCAAGCCAGCAGGCCCGCGGCCAGGGCCAGCGCAAGCCCGGCCGCGCCCCAGCTGAGCTCTGGCGCGCGGCGCGCCGCGATGGCGGCAGACCCGGCCAGGGCCAGGCAGGCCAGCAGCAGGGCCAGGGCCAGGCTGAGCTCTGCCGGGCCGGCAAAGGCGCGCAGGGAGGTTGGCTCCAGGTTCTGCAGCACCACGCTGTCAAAGCGGGTGCCTGCCTGCCAGAAGACCACGCCATCCAGGGCCGCGCTCAAGGCCCACAGGCCCATGGCCAAGCCCATGGCCGCGCCGGCCAGCCTGCGCCAGGCCCGGGGCAGCCCGGCCAGCAGCAGTCCCAGGCCCAGCAGGGGCAGGCCATCCAAGGCCGCGCCCTGCAAGGCCCACAAAGGGCTGATATCCAGGCGCCGGGCCGCGAGCAGGCGAAGGCCCAGGCTCAAGATGAAGGCCAGCATCCCAGGCAGGCTGCACAAGGCCATGGTCAAGGCTCCCCTGCCAGAGGCCGCAGCCGCACCGCCACATCCTGAGCCTGGCCCGGCGCGGCCACCACCACGCCCAGGCGGCCCACGCCCGGCGGCGGGGTGAAGCTAACGCTGCGCTCCCGCGCCAGCAAGGCCTGGGCCAGCAAGAAGCGCTGGCGGTCCAGCACCAGGCTGGCTTTGAGCCCCTGCGCGCCGGGCCTGGGCTTGATGGAGGCGCGCAAGCGGGTGGCTCCGTCGGCAAGGAAGCGGTACTCCATGATGCCGGGGCTGACCTGGCTGGCGCTGAGCCAGGAGCCGTGGGCCGTGCTGAGCGCGCGGCTGAGCGCGGCCAGCGCCCCAGGCCCAAGATGGAAGAGCGCAAAATGCTCGCTCAAGCCGGCCGGCAAGGGCAGCGCGCGGGCATCCAGCCCGGCCAGGCGCTGGCGGTCCATCAGCAGCCAGCGCGGGATGCTCGTGCGCCCCGGCTCATTGGGCGGCCGGTCATCCAAGCCCAGGCTGTTCAGGCTGTCCATGGGCCTGGGCTCGAGCGTCAGCATGGCCCAGTTGGCCAGGCCGGGGTCTGCCACATCCAGCACCAGCAATCCCTGGCGATCGCCATCCAGGATGGCGCGCAGCGGCCCCAGCTCATCCCCCCAAGGGCCGCAGGCGATGCCCTGCCGCTGATGGCCAGGAAAGGGCGGGCGCAGGCCGCAGAGCTGGGGATGGCCGGTGATGAGGATGGCGCTCTGCAGGGCCATCAGCAGGAGCAGGGGCAGCTTGAGCCAGCCTGCGGCCCCAGGCAGGGGCCAAGACAGGGCCAGCCCCAGGCTCAGCGCAAGGAAAGGCCCGCTGTAGGTGCAGAGCTTGCCGCTGATGCCCGGCGCGGCCAGGCCCGCGGCAAGCCCGGCCAAGAGCCAAGCCCCGATCGCCATGGCCAGCAGTTGAGCAGCGGCGGGCCGCAGGCGATGCCGGCTGAGCCAAGCCGCCAAGCCTAGCCCGGCCAGGCTGGCCAAGCCCGCCAGGTCGCCAGCCAGCTCCCAGGCTTGGCCCCAAGCCCAGCCTGCCGGGGCCGGGCAGTAGCCCCAAGCAGCGCGGCTCAGCCAGGCCCAGCCCGGCCCCTTCTCGAGCCAGGCAAAGCCCAGGGCCAGGAAGTTGTGGGCCGAGTGCTCAGCATAAGCCGGGCTGAGCCGGGCCGTGCCCCAGGCCTCGCGGGCCAAGAAGCGGAGATGGTAGGCCAAAGCCGGCGGGTCGGCGAGCAGAGCGATGAGCAGGCTGGCGGCGCCCAGAGCCAGCAGCTGCCCGCGCCTGCCGCGGGCCAGGGCCAGGCTGGCCGCGAAGAGCAGGGCCAGGGGCAGCAGCAGCTCAGGGTAGATGAGCGCCAGGCCTTGCAGCAGCAGGCCAGCCAGCAGCCAAGAGCGCCAGGGCTTGGTGGACGCCGACTTGGGCTCTGCCAGCACGGCCGCCTGCAGGCCCAAGGCCATGAGCAGGGGCAAGCCGCAGGACCAGCTGACAGCGGCCAGCCGCAGGCTCAGCACGGCCCAGAAGCCGGCGCAGGCCAAGAGCCCCGCCCAAGCCGCGGGCCAAGCCCGGGCGCCGGCGCGGCGCAGCCAGAGCCAGGCCAGGGGCAGGGCCAGGGCCAGGCCTTGCACGCCCTGCAGCAGGGCCCAGGGCGCCTCGCCCAGGCCGGCCCAGCGCGCCTGCCAGGCCAGCACAAAGGGCGTTCCCAGGCGGTCGGCCATGAAGCGCGCGCGCAGGAACTCCGGATGGGCCAGGGTGAAGCTGGCCAGGCCTTGGCTGTGCACGGCATGCCAGCCCAGCTGGGCATAAGCCCGGGCCTGCTGGGCATAGTTGATGACATCCGCGCCATAGGCCACGCCCAGGCCCCAGCCCGGGCCGCCCAGGGCCTGGGGCAGCAGCAGCAGCAGGGCCAGCGCGGCCATGGCCAGCGCCAGCGGCCAGGCCCCGGCTCTCGCAAGCGCGGGCAGCCCGGCGCGCCGGGCCATGAGCAGGCCCGCGCTCAATGCCAGCAGCAGGCCGGTGCCTGGCCAGATGTAGGGCCCCAGGGCCAGGCCGCAGAAGGCCAGCAGGCTGGCCAGCCAGGCCACCAGCGCCAGGCCCAGGGCAGGCGCCAGCGCCAGGAGCTCCAGCGCGGCAAAGCCCTGGGCTTCGCCGGCCAGGGCCAGGCTGGGCCCCAGGCCGATGAGGAGCAGCAGCGCGGTATTGGACAGGAGCGCGGCCAGCGCTGGGATCATCTCGCCCCCGGCTTGGCCGGCGGCCAAGGGGCGAGGCTGAGCGCCGCCTTCTCGCCGACCTTGACATCCTTGGGCGCCGCCAGCTCTAGGCGCTGGACCCCGGGGCCTGGGGTGAACACCACGCTGCGGCCCGGGCCGAGGCTGCCCCAGGCCAGCAAGTCCTGGCTGCGGTTCAGGCGCAGGCAGACCTTGAGGCTGGCCGGGGCGCCGGGCAGGGGCTTGAGGGTGGCGCGGAAGCGCTGCTTGCCATCGGCCACGATGCGGTATTCCTGGATGGCGGGCGTGATGTTGACCTCCGAGCACCAGGAGCCGTGCAGCGCATAGAGATAGCGGGTGAAGCGCTCAAGGTCGCCTGGGCCGAGGCTGAACAGCGCGTAATGATGGCTGAAGAGCGCCGGTACAGGCAGGCGGCGCAGGTCGCCGCCTGCCAAATCCTCGCGCGCGATCAAGAGCCAGCGCGGGGCCGGGCCCGGCCGGCCATCCACCGGCCGGGCATCCAGGCTTAGAGGCCCGAGGAAATCCATGCGCTGATCTTGCATGCTGAAAAGAGCCCATTCATTGATTAGCATATTCGGGCTGCTGACCAACAGCAGCTCTTGCTGATGTTGGCGCATGAGCCTGCAAACTGGACCCAGCTCATCCTGCCAGAGCCCCTGATCGATGTCTTCCATGCCGGTATAGGGATAGGGGTAGCGCAAGACGCAGCGCTGGGCGAACTGGGGATACCAGGCGGCCAGGCTCAGCGCCAGGCCCAGGGCCCAGGGCAGGGCCGCGGCCCGCGCGAAGCCCTGCCGCCGGCCCAGCCCGCCAAAGAGGCCAAGGGCCAGCAGCAGGGGCAGGTAAGGGCCCCCAAAGGTGATGAGCTTGCCATAGACCCCGGGGGTGGAGAAGACCAGGGCCGCCATGGCCATGGCCATTGGCAGCAGCGCCAGCAGGAAGAGCAGCCATGCCAGCGGCCGACGGCGCAGCTTGAGATGCCTGAGGCTTGCCAGCAGGCCCAGGGTGGCCAAGATGCCTGCCACATCGCCGGCCACCTGCCATGCCTCTCCCCAGCCAGTCCAGGAGTCGGGCGCGGGCCAGTAGCCCCACAGGGCGCGGAAAGGCCTGGCCCAGTCCGGGGCCGAGCTCAGCCAGTAGAAGGCTTTGCGGAAATCCTCGAACACATGGCGGGCATCGCCCACGGGCGTCCCCGTGTGCGTCACCAGCTGGCGCCAGATGAATTGCGTGTGATACCACGCCATGGGCGGATCCACCAGGTGGGCCCCCAAGATCATGATGGCCCAGTTTGCCATCCATTCCCCCTTGCGGCGGGCAAAGAGGGAACCCAGCAGCAGGGTCAAACCCAGCACCACCACCAGCTCGCTGTACACCAGCAGCAGCGCATGCAGCAGCAGGGAGCCCAGGATCCAGCGGAGCCAGCGGTGGCGGGACGATCGGTCCAGGTCTGAGGCCAGCAGCGCCAGCGCGGCCATCAAGGGCAGCGAGGACAGGTAGCTGAAAGCCGAGAGGGCCTGGGCCAGCACCACCCAGAAGCCGGTGAGGGCCAAGAAGGAGGCCCAGGCCGCGGCCCAGGGCTTCACCCGCAGGCGCAGGAGCCAGCTGAAGAAGAGGGGCCAGGCCATGAAGACGGCGAGCAGGGCCTGGTACCAGCACCAAAGCACAGGATTGACCCCGCCCCAGCGCGCCTCCCAGCCGATCAAGAAGGGGGTGCCCAAGCGGTCGGCGATATTGCGCGCCCGCAGCATGGCCAAGTGGTGGCTGGCCATCCAGTCTATGGGATGGGCGTTGACCGGCTTCCAGCCCAAGCGCTCATAGGCCAACGACAGGCCCGCGTAGTTGAAGGCATCGCCAGCAAAGTGGTTCCCCAGCAGCCAAGAGAGGCCGCCAAAGGCCGCGGGCAGCAGCAGGGCCAGCCCCAAGGCCAGCCAGCCACACCAGAACCAAGCGCGCGCGCCCAAGGGGCGGGCCAGCGGCCCGCGCCGCACGCGCCAGGCCAAGAGCCCGGCGCTCAGGGCCAGCAGGCCCACCGTGCCCGGCCAGACCCAGGGGCCCAGCGGCTGGCCCCATTCAGCCACCATGCCGGCCAGCGCCACCACCAGCGCCAGGCCCAAGGTGGGGGCCAGGCCCAAGAGCGGCGCGCCGGGGCGGCGCTCTACGCCCGGGGCCAACGCCAGGGCCGGGCCCAAGCCGATGAGGAAGAGCAGGCCGAAGCCCAGCAGAACTGCGCAGAGATAGGGGATCATAACAACCAGAGAATGAGCGAGACCGCCTCCTTCAATGCTCGCCGAGCGGCAAAAGCACGATGGGGGCAATAGGGCCTTCAAACCGAAGCAGCAATTCGTTGATACCGGGGTTGGGAGTGAAACAGACGCTTTGCCCGTGGCGTAGCTGCACGAACCTCGGCGCCCTGTTGACGACAAGCTTGACAGGCGGGGATGAAGCCGCCGCCAATCGTAAGCAATAAGGTTCTCTGCCGTTCGCCACGAAGCGCTGCAGGACAGTGCCGGGGCCCAGCACTCGGCTGCGGGTCCAAGCTCCCGATGGCAAGCTCAAGCATTTTGCCATCTGTGACAGCCTATCCGTGCCCAGCTTAAAAAGAGCAAATTGCGCGCAGGTCGCTTCAGGCGTCGGCAAGCAGGCAAGCGTGGCAGGCGGATAATCCCCTTTCGCCAAAAGCAGCCAGGCTGGGGGCTCCTTGCATTCAGCCAGATAAACTCGGGTGCCATCATAAAAGGGATCAAGCGTGCAGAAACGCTGGGCCCGAAGCTTTCCAAGATATAATGTCGGATAGCTTCGCCCACATCCAACATCAAAAGCTCTTGTTCATGCCCCCGCAAAGCATCCCGCAAAGGCTGCAGCTCATCGCCCAACATGTTTGTGCCCACCCCAAGCTCTGTGAGGCTGGGATAGGGCAACGGGCGAAAGTCACGTGTCGCCGCCAAATGGGCCCGAATCAAAGGCTGGCTCATCTGGCCAACCAGCACTAAGACTGTCAGCAGCACGGACAACCTGCCGAGCTTTGAGAAGCCATGAAAAGACAGGGGGACCAGGCCCAAAAGCAAAAGATTGAAAAATCCGGAATAATGGAAAAATTTGCCCGCAGCTCCATTGCTGCCCATGAGCAGGCCGCCGAAGCCAAGCAGCAATCCGGCAGTTGCCAGCAGGGACAGGGCCATCGCAGGCTGGCGGCGCGCACGCAGAGACCATGCGAGCGCCCCAGCCATTGGCAGAAGGCCAGCGATGCCTATGATATCGCCCAGGCTCTGAAAAGGAACGGCCCAAGCCTGCAATGAGCCAAAGGACCAGTAACCCCAAACGCAACGGCCAATGGAAGCCCAGGCGGGCGGGCCTTTGATCCAATCATAGAGAAATGCGTGAAGATCTGGCACCCCTGGCTGATTGGCGCCCCATTGATGCCACAAAAAGAGCAGATGGTGCCAAATGCCCCAAGGATTGACCGCCAAAGCCACCAACAGGGAGAAAACGAAGCCTGCAAGCCAGGCCCGGCGTTGGCGCCGCTCCACGAACAACACAAGCCATGGCAGCGCCAATGCTGCCAGAGCGGCAAGCTCCACATAGAGAAGGATCAAAGCGTGAAACAAAAAGCCCAAAACCGCCCACATCAGCCAAAACCCGACGGCTTTGCGCTTAGCCTGGCTGGCCATCAGCAAGCCAAGGGCCAACATCACAGGCAAGGCTGCCAGATGCGCGAGAGCGTCCATATCCTGTGCGAGGCCGGCCCAGAATCCGGTCACAGACGCGGCCGAAGCCAACGTTGCCCAGGCCTTGCTCGCTCCGCAGCGGCGCAGCCAAACATAGCCCAAAGGGAAACAGATGAGCAGGGCTTCCAAGAGCAAAAAGGGGAGCAGGCAAAGCTCCGAGGAGCCGCTTAATGTGCTCTGCCAGCCCAATAACGCCGGAGCGCCCCAACGGTCAAATAGCCCTATCCGCCCCAGAGCTAGATCCGGCCTCAGGCTCACCACGGCTTGAATGCTCGCTTGCTGCAAAGCTCCAGGACCAGGGCTTTGCAGCGCCCTCGACAAGGAGGCCATGAAGATGTTATCCCCGAAGGTCGCTGAACTCAGCGCGAATTTCAACCGGCCCAGCCATACAGGCCCTGCCAGCATGACTGCCACCGCCAACAGGCCAAGAGCTGCCACCCAGTTCCCGCTATATCGGGGAATCCGCCCATCGCGCACTCGCAGCGCCGCCGCCAGGCTGGTAACCAGCAGAATCAGCGTGATGGGCCAAGCCCAATGGGCATAGGCTAAGCCGAGCATCGACAAGCCGATCGCCAGCGATGCCTCTAATGCCAGTCCCAAAACAGGGGCTAAGCAAAATCCTTCCCAAGGCTCAATCTCCATCCCTGGTTTGGCCAAGGTGAGCGCCAAGCCCAACCCCATCAAGAAGCAGAGCAGCAGATTCAGGAGCAAAGCAAAAAAAAGCGGGAGCACAAACCCCTCCACGGAGTGCCGATAAATTAAATTCTATTTTAACTATTCCCCATCCATCTGTCAGCCACAAGCTGGGCGCAAATAAAGGCGGCGCCCCAAATGGGGCGCCGCCTTTATACGGTAAGCAATCTTGAAAGCGACTACTTCTTCCCCTTCTTGGCCTTGGCCGCCTCGATCACGGCCTGGGCAGCTGCCAGGCGCGCGATGGGGATGCGGAAGGGCGAGCAGGACACGTAGTTCATGCCGTTGTTGGCGCAGAACTTCACGCTCTTGGCCTCGCCTCCGTGCTCCCCGCAGATGCCGACCTTGAGGTCCTTGCGCACGCTGCGGCCCTTGGCGATGCCCATCTTGACCAGCTGGCCCACGCCGCTCTGGTCGAGCGACACGAAGGGATCGTCGACGAAGATGGCCTTGCCGCCCTCCTTCTCGGACATGCTGTACACGGGCAGGAAGCGCCCGGCATCGTCGCGCGACAGGCCCAGGGTCATCTGGGTGAGGTCGTTGGTGCCGAAGCTGAAGAACTCGGCCGACTCCGCGATCTGGTCCGCCAGCAGGGCCGCCCGGGGGATCTCGATCATGGTGCCGATCATGTAGCTCAGCTTGGCGCCGGCCTTCTTGATCACCTCTTCGGCGACCTGGCGGGCCTGCTTCTCGAGGATCTGGAACTCCTTCTTGTCCATGGTCAGCGGGATCATGATCTCGGGGACCACCTTGAGGCCCTCCTTGCCCAGCTTGACCGCGGCCTCGATGATGGCCGTCACCTGCATCTCGAGGATCTCGGGATAGGTGATGCACAGGCGGCAGCCGCGGTGCCCCAGCATGGGATTGCTCTCATGCAGCTGCTCGCAGCGGTGCTCGATGGCCTCCGGCGACATGCCCGTCACCTTGCTGAGCTTCTCCACGCCCTCTTTGTCCTTGGGCGTGAACTCGTGCAGGGGCGGGTCGATGAGGCGGATGGTCACCGGCTTGCCGGCCATGGCCTTGAAGATGCCGTAGAAGTCGTCCCGCTGGAAGGGCAGCAGCTTGGCCAGCGCCTTCTTGCGGTTCTCCTGGCTCTCCGCCACGATCATCTCCTGGATGGCCAGGCGGCGGGCTTCGGTGTCGAAGAACATGTGCTCGGTGCGGCAGAGGCCGATGCCCTCGGCGCCCATCTTGATGGCGTTCTCGGCGTCGTAGGGGGTGTCGGCGTTGGCGCGCACCTTGATGGTGCGGATCTGGTCGGCCCAGCCCATCAGGGTGGTGTAGTCAGCGGTCAGCTCGGGGAACACCAGCTTCAGCTCGCCGGAGTAGACCTCGCCGGTGGTGCCGTTCAGGGTGACGAAGTCGCCATCCTTGATGACCTTGCCGTTCACCGTCATCTTCTTGGCTTCGGGGTCGATCTCCAGGGCCTCGCAGCCCACCACGCAGCACTTGCCCCAGCCGCGGGCCACCAGGGCCGCGTGGCTGGTCATGCCGCCGGTGGCGGTCAAGATGCCCTTGGCGGCGTGCATGCCGCCCACGTCCTCAGGGCTGGTCTCCTTGCGGACCAGGATCACGTTCTTGCCCTGCTTGGCCAGGGCCTCGGCCTCGCTGGCGGTGAACACCACCTGGCCCACGGCGGCGCCGGGGACGGCGTTGATGCCGGTGGTCAGCTTGGAGTCGGCCAGCAGCTTCTTGTCCGCCTTGGGGTCGATGACGGGGTAGAACAGGCCCTCGATGATCTCAGGGGTGATGCGCATCACCGCGTCTTCCTTGGTGATGAGCTTCTCCTTGACCATGTCCACGGCGATCTTGAAGGCCGCGGCAGGCCCGCGCTTGCCGGTGCGGCACTGCAGCATGTAGAGCTTCTCATCCTCGATGGTGAACTCCAGGTCCTGCATGTCCTTGTAGTGCTTCTCCAAGGTCTTGCGCACCTCGCAGAACTGCTTGTAAGCCTTGGGCAGGCGGGTCGCCAGCTCCACCAGCTTCATGGGGGTGCGGATGCCGGCCACCACGTCCTCGCCCTGGGCGTTGATGAGGCAGTCGCCGTAGAAGACGTTCTCGCCCGTGTTGGGGTCGCGGGTGAAGGCCACGCCGGTGCCCGAAGTCTCGCCCTTGTTGCCGAAGACCATCTGCACCACGTTGACGGCCGTGCCCTTCAGGTCGGTGATCTTCTCCACGCGGCGGTAGGTGACGGACTTCTCCGCCTCCCAGCTGCCGAACACCGCCATGATGGCGCCCCACAGCTGCTCAATGGGGTCCTGGGGGAACTCATCGCCCTTCTTCGACTTGTAGAAGGCCTTGAAATCGGCGCACAGCGCCTTGAGCTGGGCCGCCGAGAGCTCGGGGTCGGTCTTGACGCCGGCCTTCTTCTTGGCATCGTGCAGCATGTCCTCCATGGGCTCCTTGCTCAGGCCCATGGCCGTGGTGCTGTACATCTGGATGAAGCGGCGG
>CAYXCT010000057.1:0-11070 GCA_964463435.1 uncultured bacterium
GGCGCTCGCCGCCCTGGCGCAGCATCTCAGACGAGGCGGCCGCGGCGCCGGCGGCGTCCAGGCCCAGGCCGAAGGACAGGGTGAAGCGGGCCTCAGCGCCCGGCTCCAGGCTCAGCTTGCGGGCGGCTGACCAGCGCAAGGGCTTGTCCCCGGCCTCCACGCGCTTGCCGGCGCTGAAGGCCCCCAGGCCCTTGAGGGCCGCGGTGCCCAGCTCGGCCACATCCAGGGCCTCGCTGGCGCCGATGGCCAGGGCCAGCTCGGGCATGGCCGAGGAGAGCGTGAGCACCAGGTGCTGGCCGTGGCCGGACTGATGGTGCAGGCCGCTCCTCTGCAGCTCCAGGCTGTGGGCCTCGGCGAAGCGCAGTCCGCAGGCGCTGAAGCAGCCCCGGCCGCCCAGCACCGCGGCCAGCTTCTTCTTGCCCAGGTTCTTGAGTTGGAAATCGAGGACAAAGCCCCGCTCGCCGGCCGGGGCCAGCACGCGCAGGGCCAGGCTGTAGGCCTTGGGGTCGCCAAGCGCGTAGCAGGGCACCCAGTTCTCTTCCCGGCTCAGGGCCAGGCCCTTGGCCTTGGCCAGGTCCACGGCCTTGCCGCCTATGCTGACCCAGGGCTCGGCCAGGGCCTCATCGCCGCCGGAGAGCTCCACCTGGCCGCGGAACTTGCGCATCAGCACGCTGATGCCATGCACAGCCGCGCTGGCGGAATCCACGCTGGGGAGGGCCACGGCATCATTGCCGGTGGGGAGGCGCAAAGAATGGGCTTTGGGAGCGGGCAAGCGGCACCTGAGAAAAACGGGGGAATATGCAGGAAATGAGGGATATTAGCCCTTGCCGCAGGTCGCGTCAAGGGCCCGTGAAAAAGCAAGAGCCCTCCCCGTTGCCAGGGAGGGCTCTTGAAGACTTGAAGCCCTGCTTAGAAGGTGATGCCCATGTTCAGGTACTGCATGGGGGTCAGCTCGTAGTTGACGTAGCTGTAATCCACGGTCAGGAAGAGCACGTGGGCCGAGAGGCCCATGGAGACCTCGGTGCCCTGCTGGTAGCTGGTGCCGCCGTTGTCGTTGCTGCCCAAGAAGCTGCGGGCGCCGGCGCGCAGGCCGATGGTCTCCTTGTACCAGAACTCCGTGCCGTAGTGGAGCAGCAGCACGGGCGAATACTTGGTGTCCACGTCCACCACCAGCAGGTTCCACTTGCTCTTGCTGAGCTTCAAGAAGTCGAAATCCGGGGTGTAGGCGATGCCCAGCTTCACATTGGGGCTGACCGCATCCGTGGGGTCCGTGGGGGTATTCTCCCAAGTCACGCCGCTGTTGTAGAGGTCCTGGATGTTGAGGCCCAGGTTGAGGCCCTTCAGATTGCTGGTCCACTCGCCGAACTTGACCAGCACGCCCAGGTCCAGGCCGTAGTCGGTGTAGGTGGCATCCCCGCCCGGCAGGTTCACGGTGCCGCCGTGCAGGTACTTGAAGCCCAGGCCTAAGTTCAAGCCTGTGGTGATCTTGCGGCCATAGGAGATCATCAAGCCCAGGTCCTGGGTGTCAAAGGTCCCCTGGGTGACCGGGGCATCGCCAGCGTTCACCGTCTGCACCGGCACGTAAGGGATGTCCTTGACCCCATAGCGAAGGAAGCCAGCGCCAATGGCGCCCAGGTCATTCCCTAAGTTCATGCCGCCGGAGAGGAACATGTATTCGCTGTCCACCTGGTCCATGTTGAGGCCGCTGGAGAGCGAGCCAGACCCCTGCTGCACGAAGTCGAAGTCAAAGTGATTGATGCCGGGCAGGCCGGCCGCATTCCAGTAAGTCGCTGAAGAGTCATCTGCCAAGGCGACGAAGGCGCCGCCCATGCCCAAGGCCCTTGCTCCCACTCCGATGGCCATCACCTCATTGGCATAGTCCGCTGCCAAGAGAGTTGAGGCGGCACCGATGAGCGCGATCGCTGTCAGCCACTTTTTCATGCTCAAAGCCCCCTGATCGTGGGTGGATTTAAACCTTAAACTCGTTGGAGGTTAGCAGAGAAACGGTAAAATGTCAAGATACGCTGTTTCAACGGGCGGACAAAGTTTTACCCGAAATACCCTTTTATTTTCGGATCATTCGGTGGAACTAGTGCCTATTTTTACAATCTCAGGCACCATGAGATAGCGATCGCGGGCGATCCGGCGGGAGATCGTGTCCCCTTGGCTATCCAGGCAGCTGACATAGCTCTCGACATCAAGGCCGTCATAGCCCTGCTGAACCATGGCCTGCTGGCCGCTGGCCAGCCCGGCGCTGGAGCGCTTCTGCACTGAAAAGGGCTTCCTCGCCACCACCGCGCTGCTGACCCAGTGCTTCTTGCGGCGGGAAGCGCCCAGCAGCCGCAGGTCCACGCGCGTGCCCTGGCAGCGCACGGACAAGGTGAGCGGGGCGGGCGTGGCATTGATGAACTTGAAGTCCGCGTGGCTCTCGCGGCTGACCGCCGCATCCAGGCCCGGCGCCACATAGGCCTCGGCGGGGTCATAGAGGCTGTGGTTGTAGCGCTCCACCACCGGCAGGTCCAGCTGGAGCACGGCGTTGTAGAGGCTGGTGGTCACCTGGCAGTAGCCGCCGCCCACGCTGGTGGTGAAGCGGCCGCCCTCGATGGTGAGGCCGGGCTTGAACATGCCCTGGCCCGGCTCCAGCGCCTTGAGGAATGAGAAGGTCTCGCCCGGGGCGATGACCAGGCCGTCCAGCAGCCGGCAGGCCAGCGCCACATTGAAGGCCGTGCCCTCATCCACCTGGGCGGGCCGCGAGCAGGAGAACTCAGCCAGCACGCCGCGCTGGGCAAGCAGGCCGGGCGCCCAGCAGAGCGAGAGCGCCGCCAGCAGCAGGCCCCGCCTCATCGCGGCCCCGGCTTGAGGGCCGTGGCAGCCATGGCCTGGGTGGCGGGCCACCAGGCCATGGCCAGGTCATCGCGCGCCATGTCCGGGCTGTGCAGCCGCAGGCAGACCATCACCGGCCGCTCTGCGGGCAGCACCGCAGAGAGCTTCACCTGGGCTGAGAAGGTGGCGCTGGCGCCGGCGGCCAGGTCCGGCAGGGCCCAGGACGCGGGCGAGAAGGCCTCCACGCCGGGCGCCATCTGCGCCTCCAGGGCCAGGCCGCGCAGGGGCTGGGCTCCGCGGTTCTCCACCCGCACCTCCATCTGCAGCCCCCCGCCGGCCGCGGCGCTGAGGCTCAAGCCCAGGGCGCTGGGGATGGCGCCGCTGGCCTCGCGCAGCGCGGCAAAGCTGCAGGCCCCGGCCAGGGCCCATTCGCGGGCCGTGGCCTGGCTGCGGCCGCCCCACAGGGCGCGGTTGAGGTCATGCCAGAACATGCCCAGGCTGGCGCGCTGGCCCAGGGCCCGCAGGGCCATGCGCTGGCGCTGGTCCTGCAGCATGGGCCCCAGCCGGCCGGCATCCTCGCCCAGCAGGCGGCCGTCCACGGGCTGGCCCACCACCAGGCTGGCCGGGCTGGCCGCATGGTCCAGGTAGTCGCTCCAATCCTTGAGCATGAAGGGATAGGAGCGCTCGGCCACCTCATAGAACATGGGGGCGCTGAAGCTGATGCCAGCATCATAGAGCATGTAGGGGTCCTGGCCATGCTGGTGCCCCTGCATCCAGCCCAGCGAGAAGACCCACACCGGCTTGCAGGGCTTGGCCCGCTCGAGGATGGCCTGCACCACATGGGCCACCTTCTGCGCGCGCCACCACTGCCAGAGCTCCTCGATGACGGGGTCCTGGTGCAGGGTGATGATGCGGCCCAGCCAGGCCTGGCGGGCCTCCAGGCTGCCGCCCTCCTGGCCCAGCTTGAGGTCCATGTCCTGGATGAACTGGTCGGTGAACTCCAAGCCGCCAAAGTCAGTGCGCAGGTAGTCCAGGCCCACCGCGTCCACATGCGGCATGCCATCCAGGCGCTGGATGAGGCCCACCAGGTCGTCCTGGCGGCGCTCATCGCCCAGGCTGATGAAGCGGCAGGGCTTGAGCTGGCCGGTGGCAGGGGAATAGGCGGTGCTGAAGGTGCAGGGCGCCTTGAGGTAGTTGGGGCCCAGCACCACGTAGGCCAGGATGTAGGCGCCGTAGGCCAGCCCCAGGCGATGGGCGCGCGCGGAGAGCCGGGGCACCATCTCCAGCCCATCCTGGGCAAAGGGATAGTCGCT
Source organism: uncultured bacterium (assembly GCA_964463435.1). Classification (GTDB taxonomy): domain Bacteria; phylum Oederibacteriota; class JAJYGY01; order JAJYGY01; family JAJYGY01; genus CAYXCT01. The sequence goes on from CAYXCT010000057.1 coordinate 4,137, forward strand.
GGTCTTGAACTCATGCCACACCTGGCTCTCGCCCGCGCAGTGCCAGAAGGCATCGGCCTGCATGAAATGGGCCCAGTCCAAGATGGAGCGCCAGCCCACGCTGGTGCCGCTGACATCGCTGAAGGTGGAGTAGCCGGCCCGGCCCGGCTCCAGGGTCATGGCCGAGAAGCCGGCCGGCAGGGCCATGGGGTCCCTTCCCTTCACCACAAAGCGGCAGCTGGCGATGGGATGCCGGCCGCTCGGGCGGGTCAGGGGCCAGAGGCTCTTGGGGCCGCTGTAAGCGGGGTCCGCCACGCCCTGGCTGGGGGGCATGAGCAGCTCCGCGGTGTACTCGCCCAGGCGGGGGCCAAAGGGGATGGGCCAATGCCCCACCCAGGCCCCGCGCTCGGGCTGCCAGCGCAGCAGCACGCGCACCCGCCCGCCCGCGCCCGGCACCTGCTGGCCGCCAAAGAGCACCTGGGCATCCAGCACGGCCTGGCGCTCGGGCTTGATGCGCGGCGTGGATCCGCTGGCCGAGAGCAGCACCTCGTCATAGCGCCAGTATTCGCACTGGTCGCTCTGCAGGGTGATGCCCGCGGCCGCCCGGGCAGGCAGCGCCTGGGGCATGAGCAGGGCCAGGATGAGGGAGAAGAGAGCAGGGGTCATGGCGCAGAGTTTATCATGCGGGGGGAATGGGAGGGCGCAAAAAGCCCGCGCCGCCAGGAGGCGGCGCGGGGCTTTGCGAGTGCCAGGGGGGAGCTGAGGCCACTAGGGCTTGGCAGTGCCGCTGGCGTCCTGGGCCGTGCCGCTCTCTGCCTCAGCCGAGGGCGTGACGCCCTGCTTGATCTCGAGCTTGCGCAGGTTCATGCTCACCTTCTCCGAGGGCTGGTCGCCCTGCTTGGCGGCCTCCAGGGCCTTGCGGTAGGCCTCCAGGGCCTTGTCCGCCTGCTGGGTGTTCTCATAGGCCACGCCCAGGTTGTTCCAGGCCGTGGCGTTCTTGGGGTCAGCCGCCACCGCATCCTCCAGCGGCTTCACCGCGTCCGCCGGCTTGTCCATCTTGATGAAGGACAGGCCCAGGTTGTTGAGGCGCCAGCCCTCGGCCTTCTTGGTGCTCAGCTTGCCGATGGCCTGGTAGGCCTGGGCCGCCTCCTCGAACTTTCCCTCGTCCAGCAGCTTCTTGGCCGACTTCATGTCAGGCTTGGCCTCGGCCGTGGCTGAGACTGCCTGGGCTTTGGCCTCGGGCTTGGCCGTGGGGGACGCAGGGGCTGCCGCCTCATCGGCCATCAGCCCGCCGGCAAAAGCCAGGGCCAAGGCCGCTGTCAGGATCCGCTTGTCCATCTTGTTACCTCCTCAGTTTGGGTGGGTTGAATGGGATCAGATCAGGGCCTCGCCGCGCACCCCGCAGGCCTTGAGCACCAGCTCCTCGAGCAGGCCGGCGCATTCCCGGCTGCCGGTCTTCATGGCCTTCTCAGCCTCAAAGAGGAAGGCCAGGCAGCCGCTCAGCCGCTCCAAGCTGAATTCGCGGCAGCGCAGCAGGCCCTGGTAGAAGGCATAGGGGTTCTTGCGCTTGACCCCCTCGGCCAGGCCGGGCGGCAGGGCTTTGAGCAGCGCCGGCAGGGTGCGGGCCTTGAAGTCTCCGTAGTTGCCCAGGCTCTTCAGGCTCACCAGCCCCTCCTCGGCCATGCAGCGGCACTGGTAGAGGCTGCGCAGCTCGCTGCTCATGAGCCCGAAGAGCTTCTCCGGGGGCTGGCGCTCCAGCTGGCGGGCCAGCACGGCCAGGGCCTCGGCGGCCTTGCGCTCGCCGTCGCCCAGGGCGCGGAGCAATGCCCACACCTCCTCCTCAGGCCGCGGGCTGCCCACGGCCTCCAGGTCGTCCTGGCTCAGCGCGATGCGGGGGTGTGCGTAGGCGGCCAGCTTGTCGATCTCGCGGGCCAGCAGGCCCAGGTCGTGGCCATAGGCCGCCAGGGCCCGGCGCCCGGTCTCCACGTCCATGGTCAGGCCGCGCTGGGCCAGCAGGCTCTTGATGAAGACGCCGGCCGCGGCATCGCCGCCCTTGTTGCGCTCGGCGCCCTTGAAATCCAGCACCTTGCCGCGGGACTCCACCAGCTTGAAGAGCCGCTTGCGGCTGTCGGCCGAGGGCGCGGCCAGCACCAGGTGCACGCCCGCGGGCGGGGCCCCGGCCTCCAGGCCATCCAGCAGGTCCTGGCTGTCGTCCGCGCCCTTGGGCATGGGAAAGTCGCTGGCCAGGCCCTGGGCCAGGGCCTGGGCCAGCCAGTCGCCGCCTAGCTTCGCGTCGTCCAGCTCGCTGCCCAGGGCCTGGGCCAGGCGCTCCAAGTCAAATCCGGCCGCGCCGGCGAAGTCCAGCTCAGCCAAGGCCAGCACCTTGCCCAGCTGGCGCAGCGCAGCGGCCGGGTCCTTCTGCTCCCAGCGCTCGCGGGCCTTGGCCAGCAGGTCGGCCGAGGAGCTGCGCGAGAGGAAGAAGCGGCATTCCGGCACGCCCACGGCCTTGGGGCCGGGCATCATGGGCAGGGTGTTGACCGCCTCCAGCAGCTGGGCCGGCTCGCAGCGCTGGCCGTCCATCTGCTCCAAGTTGAAGGCGCGCAGCTCCTCAGGCACCAGGGCCTCGAGCACCCGGTCATAGGCCTGCTTCACCAGGTAGTCCTGGTCGCCAAAGAAGAGGTAGATGGGCGCGGCCTTGCCCGCCTTGATCTCCTTTACCAGGCCCTCGATCTCCTGCAGCCCTGCCATGCGCTCCCCTCAATCCGCCTGGGCCAGCGGCAGCTGCCGGCTGGCATAGCCCCGGTACGCCGCGGCCGATGCCTTGATGCGCCCGTATTCCTCGTCTGTCACCGGCCGCAACACCCGGCCCGGCACGCCCACCACCAGCGAGCGCGGGGGGATGGCCTTGCCCTCGCCCACCAAAGCGCCGGCGCCGATGATGCAGCCCTCGCCCAGCACGGCGCCGTTCAGGATGGTGGCATTCATGCCGATCAGGCAGCGGTCGCCCACCACGCAGCCGTGCACCACGGCAGAATGGCCGATGATGACATCCTCGCCCACCAGGCAGGGCTGGTCATGGTCGTTGTGCAGCACCGCGCCGTCCTGCACGTTGCTGCCCCGGCCCACCACGATGCGGTTGTAGTCGCCGCGCAGCACGGCGCAGGGCCACACGCTGGCCTCGGCGCCCAATTCAACGTCGCCGATGATTACCGCCGAGGCATGGGCGCGGGCGCCGGCCCCGAAGCGGGGCCGCTTGTCCAGATAGCCCTCGATCATGCCAACCCCCGCACCGCGTCTCGGCTGATCCGCCCGCGATCCAGCCGAGATAGGTCTGGATGGAAGCCCGCCGCCACAAAGGCCGGCCCGTCCTGGGCATGCCCAGCCTCCAGCTGCGAGGCCGCATCCTGATAGCCCTGGATCATGAGCTCAAGGCGCCAGCGCAGGCTCATCAGGTTGGTCTGCCACATCAACAGGCCCTGGCGCGAGGGCTCCAAGAGCACGATGCGCAAGTCGGGGTGCTTGGCCACCTCGCCTTCCAGGCCCTCCCTCAGCTTGATCACGCAGTCGATCTTGTAGGTCTGGTTGACGATGGCCGCGGGCCCGGCCTCGGCCACCCGCCGGCCCAGGCAGCGCTTTGCGCCGTCGTTGAGCAGGGGCACCATGGGGTTGATGACCACGGCAAAATCAGCGCCGCGCGCGGTGGCCACATCCAGATGGGCCACCCGGCCTATGCCGCCATCCACCAGGTCGCGGCCCTTCACGCGCATGGGCGTGAAGAAGCCCGGCACCGAGGAGGATGCGGCCAGAGCCGTGGGCAGCGGCACCTCGGCATTGGCGTCGCGACTCATGAGCACCCGCTCGCCGCTGTCCAGGTCGGTGGCGGTGGCCGTGAAATGGCGCTTGAGGCCAGCGAAGTCGAGCGGCAGGCGGTTGCGCAAGAAGACCCGCTCCACATAGCTCTCCAGGTTCTTGTTGGTGAAGATGCCCGGCGGCACGCTCTCAAAGAGGCTCACCGCCACGTCGCTCAGGCTGGTGCGCAGGGGGTGGCGCAAGAAGCCGGCCAAGCCCTCGAGCAGGCGGCCTGGGATGCCGTAGAGCCAATGCCGCACGCTGGGCCAGTGGACGCCGTAGAAATCCTCGCGGTTGAAGCTGATGTAGGTGTCGCGGTTCTTGATGACCGAGCGGTAGATGGCGTTGGGGGGCACGCCCGCGGCGAGCAATGCCCCGGCCAGCGAGCCCGCGCTGGTGCCCACATAGGTCTCGAATTCGAGCACGCCGCTCGATTTGCCCAGGTAGTCCTGCAGGGCGGTCAGCACGCCCACTTCCCACAGCCATCCCGTGATGCCCCCGCCGCACAGCACCATGGCCGTGCGCGGCAGGGGCGGCCTTGTCTTCCGCATCCGCTTCCCTCCCCATTGACTTGAGGGCGATTATGGCCGCGTTGCCGCGGCCACGCAAGGGTGATTGGCCACCTACCGCGCAGCCGCCTTTTGCGGCGCCACCATCATCCGCATCTTGAACGCATCCAAGATACCTTCAATGGTCTTGAATTCTGGGTTCCCCTGCTCAGAGAAGACCTTATAAAGCCCCACGCGCGAGACCTTGGTCTTGGCAGCCAGCTGGCTGACCCCGCCCCGGGCTTCAGCCACCTTGCCCAGAGCCTTTAAGAAGAGCTTGGAATCCCCATCTGCCAGGGCAGCATTGAGGTAGGCGGTCGCCTCCTCTGGGTCTTTGAGCTGGGCCAAAAGGCGCTTATTGTAGTCAACGGAGCGTGCCATGGTGTCATCCCCTGTTCAGATAATCCTGCCAAAACCTCTTGGCCTTCTTGATGTCCTTTTCTTGGCCAGCTTTGTCACCAGCACATAGGAGCAGGACGATTGCTTTCCCATCTTGCCCATAATAGACCCTGTACCCAGGGCCAATGGCTATGCGCAATTCTGAGACCCCATCACCCACGGAGCGATGATCCCCAAAGTTACCATCCTCCACCCGGTCCAAGCGCACCCGGATGGCAGCCCGAGCCGACTTGTCTTTCAAGGCCTCTATCCAAGCAGTGAACGGCTCCTTGCCGCTCTCAGCGGAATAGATCTCGATCCGGCGCGGGCTTGCGTCCATGATTCACGCCTCTATGATAACTATAGTTTACAAAAAGGCAAGAATAAAACCGCGCACCATTCTTCTCACACCCGCTTCATGAAGTGCCAGCGCACCGACTCTATGCTGGCCGCGGCATGGCGGGCGAAGAAATGCACATCGCTGGCATGGTCGATGCGGGGCTTCATCTGCTTGCGGGCCTTCAGGTGCAGCAGGGCCAGGCGCAGCATGAGGCGGCCCAGGCCCTTGCCGCGCTCAGCGGCGCAGGTGCCCAGCGGGCCCAGGGCCTGCGCCTCGCCCAGGCTGGCGCAGGCAAAGGCCACGGCCTGGCCTCCCTGCTCAGCCAAGAAGAGGCTGCCATCCTTGGCAGCCGCGCGCACCTCCCACAGCCATTGGGGGAACTCCACGCGCGCCAGCGCCATCACCTTCTCCAGGTCCTCGGCCTTGGACGCCCTGCGGGCCTTGCAGGCCTTGGCCAGGGCCTCCTGCTCCGGCCCGGGCTTGAGCGGCGCCTTGGCCAGGTCAGCCCTCATGACGATGGAATCGCCCTGGCGCAGATAGCCTCGCCGCAACAAAAAAGCCACCGTGGCGGTCTGCAGGCAGTCCACGCCGGTGGCAAGGCTTGGCGCCGGGCAGGCGCCCACGTTCACGGCGCGCGCCTCCCGCTTCTGGAAGCGGCGCTCCAATTCGCCGAACAGCTCCTGGCCCAGGCCGCAGCCCTGAAAGGCCGGGGCCACGCCAAAGCTCTTCACATAGCCCAGCTTGCCCTGCGTCCCGCGCCGGGCCACGCCCAGGGCATAGGCCGCGGGCTTTCCCTTCTCCAAGCCCTGCACGCAGAAGCTGGGGTCAAAATCAGGGTCTTCCAGCACCTGGCGGGCCAGCGCCTTCTCATCCAATGCGCCCGCGCCAGGGTCGCAGGCCTTGAGCAGCGGCAGCAAGGCCTTGAGGTCCCGCTTGGTGACCGGGGCCAGCTGCACCCTATGCCTTCTGGGTGAGCACCACCAGCTTGATGGCGCTCTTTTCCTCGCCATCTAGCTGAAGGTGGATGAACTCGGGCCGGCAGGTCAGCTCCACCTTGTCTTCCTTGAGGTAGTCGCGGGCGATGGCCACCGCCTTGACCGCCTGGTTCACGCTCTTGGGGCCCATGGACACGATCTCCACGGCCTTGGCTTCCCGGATGTTGTTGGCGATGGCTCCCGCCACCGTGGCCGGATTGCTGGTGGCGGCGACTTTCAGGGTCATGGTGTCCATTCCGACCTCCGAGGTGCGGGCTTGCGCCCGCGGGTGAAGATGGGATGCCTTAAAGTCCGTGCGCCTTCCGATAGACCTCTTCGCGCGCGAGCCCCGTGCCGCGCGCCACGCTGGCCACGGCCTGGTTGCGGCTCTTGCCCTCGGCCATGGCCCGCTCCAGCAGGCGGGCCAGCTCTTGCGGGCTCAGATCTTGCGGCTCAAGCGCTTCAGGCTCGGGCGCGCCCTCCACCACCAGGGTGAACTCGCCGCGCGGGTCAAAGGCGGCCATTGCCAGCTCTGCCAAGGTGCCGCGCACGAATTCCTCGTGCAGCTTGGTCAGCTCGCGGCCCAGGCAGGCGCGCCGGGGCCCCAGCACCTGGGCCAGGTCTTGCAGGCATTCGCGCACCCGGTGCGGCGACTCATAGAACACCAGCGTGGCCTTGAGGCCCTTCAGGGCCTCAAGCTGCCCGCGGCGCTGCTTGGATTGCCGCGGCAAGAAGCCGCCAAAGTAGAAGGGCTGGGGCGCCAGGCCCGAGGCCGTGAGCGCGGCCAGCGCCGCCGAGGCGCCCGGCACCGGCACCACGGTGTGGCCTGCCAGGATGGCGGCCTGCACCGCGGCAAAGCCCGGGTC
>CAYXCT010000058.1:0-11049 GCA_964463435.1 uncultured bacterium
GGTGGCCTCCATGGTGGGGGGCCTGGCCAAGGCCTGCCGCGAGCAGAAGACCGTTCTGATCGGCGGCGAGACCGCCGAGATGCCGGGCCTCTACGCGGACGGCGACTTTGACCTGGCCGGCACCATCGTGGGCGTGGTGGAGAAGAAGAAGGTCATCAACGGCCGCAGCATCAAGCCCGGCGACGTGGCGCTGGCCCTGCCCAGCACCGGCCTGCACACCAACGGCTTCAGCCTGGCCCGCAAGGTGCTCTTTGAGAAGAAGCGCTTCAAGCCCGGCCAGCGGATCAAGGGCCTGCCCGGCACCCTGGCAGAGGCTTTGCTGGCCGTGCACAAGTGCTATGCCCAGCCCATCCTGGGCGCCTTGCGCGCCGGGCTGGCCATCGAGGGCTTGGCCCACATCACCGGCGGCGGGCTGGAGAACATCCCCCGCGTGCTGCCCGAGGGCTGCCAGGTGCAGATCCAGCGCGGCACCTGGCCGGTGCCGGCCATCTTCGACCTCATCGTCGAATCGGGCAACGTGCCCGAGGAGGACGCCTACCGCACGCTCAACATGGGCCTGGGGCTCATCATCATCGTGCGGCCGGCCGCGGCCAAGCCGCTGGTCAAGAAGCTGGCCAGCCTGGGGCAGCAGTCTTACCTGGTGGGCGAGGTGGTCAAGGGCCAGAAGAAGGCCATCCTGGTCGGCTGAAGGCCGGCGGGGCAAGGGATCGGGTCGGGGCGAACTTTGGTTCGCCCCGAGCTGTTTAGGCAGGCGTGTCGGCGCAGATGCCCTCACCCTTCGGCCTGGTTGCCCTCTCCCCCTGGGAGAGGGGTTGGGGGTGAGGGCAAAGCCCAGTCTTATGAAAACCGCACAGCAAAAAAACGCGAGGGTCCTGCAAGCCGAGGGCGCCGGGGCCTGGGCCTGGCTGCTGGGCGGCGCCAGCCTGGCCGTGGCCGTGGCCCCCAGCTTCCCCTTGCTGGACGCCAAGCTGATGGCGGCCGGGCTGGCGCTCTGCCTGGCCCTGCTGCTGGCCGGCCTCTCAGCCCTGCGCCAGGGCCGGCTGCGCCTGGCGCTGCCGGACACCGGGCTGATGCTGGGCCTGCTGGCCTTCTGGGGCAGCGGCGCGCTGGCAGCCAGGGCCTCCATGCTGCCGCAGGCCGGCGATCAGCTGCTGGCCCGCACCCTGCTCTTGGGCTTCTTTGGCATGCTGGCCTCCTCCATGGGCCTGCGCCTGGCCGAGGCCCGCCGCGTGCTCAAGCTGATCCTGTTGGCCGCGGCCCTGAACGCGGCCTACGCCCTGCTGCAGCGCCTGGGCCTGGACCCGGCGCAGAGCACCCGCCAGGCCGGCAGCGCCAGCCGCGCCATGGCCTTCTTTGGCAACGCCGACTTCCTGGCCGCCTTCCTTTGCCTGGCCTGGCCTTTGGCCCTGGCCGTGGGCTGGGGCTTGCAGCCCATGCTGGTGCTCTTGAGCCTGCTGGCGCTGGCATTGCTCGCCACGGCCAGCCGCGCCGGGCTCTTGGCCGCCCACCTGCAGGCCCTGCTGCTGCTGATCTGGGGCTGGCGCCGCCTGGCCAAGCCCTGGCGCTGGGGCCTGGCCGCGGCTTGGCTGCTGCTGCCCCTGGCCCTGGCTCTGGACCCCGCGCTGCTGCTGCGGCCCACCCTGCGCCTGGCCCTGTGGCAGGAGGCCTTGCGCCAATCCTGGCAGCATCCCTGGCTCGGCCGCGGGCCGGGCAGCTTTGTGGCCGCCTTCAATGCCGCCTGCGCCGACCCTGCGCTCAAGCAGGCCTTGAGCCAGTCCAACCAGTTCGCTGAGCACCCGCACAACTTCCTGCTGAGCCTGTTCTATGAGGGCGGCCTGCTGTGGCTGGCGGGCTTTGCCGCGCTCTTGGCGCTGGCGGCCAAGGGCCTGCTGGCCCGCGATTCGCCCGATGCCGGCGGCCGCCTGCGCCTGGCCCTGGCCCTGGGGCTCTTCGGGCTCTTGGCGCAGAACCTCTTTGACCGCAACCTGCTGCTCACTGGCTCGGCCTTCTATTTTTGGCTGCTGCTGGGCCTGATGGCCCCGGCCCCGGGCCTGCCTGCCTGGCCCGCGGAGAAGCGGCGGCGCTGGATGCTGGGCATCCTGCTCATCATCATCGCGGCCATGCCCCTGCCCTGGCTGCTGAGGCCGGCCCGCGACCTCTTCCATCTGGGCCAGGGCGAGCGGGCCCTGGGCCAGGCGGGCGCGGCCAAGTCAGCGGAGGCCGGCTTGCGCGCGCAGGCAACAGCGGCCAAGACCGCGCCGCCGCACCTGGCCCTGGCCGACGCCTTGGCGGCCCAGCAGCGCTTTGCCGAAGCGGCCGGGGAATACGCAGAGGCCCTCAAGCTGGACCCATCTTCGCGGCCCGCGGCCCTCAACCTGGGCAATTGCCGCTTCAAGCAGGGGCAGATGGAGCAGGCCGTGGCCGCCTACCGCCAGGCCCTGGCCATAGACCCCAAGAGCGCGGATGCCCACTTCGACCTGGGCTATGCGCTCTATTACCAGCGCCGCCTGGATCAGGCCCTGGCTGAGTTCAACGCCACCCTGGCCCTGGACCCGGACTACGCGCCCGCGCGCAAGATGAAGGAGATGCTGCAGCAGTGAAGCGACTGGACCAACTCCCTGTGGCGGGCTGGCTGCGCCAGGCCCAAGCCCTGCCCCTGGCCCTGGCCAGCCTGGGCCTGGCCTTGCTGGCCCTGCCCAGCCTGGCTGACCCGCTGGCCGGCAAGCAGGCCCTGTTCGCCGCCTGCGCCGCGGCGCTGGCGGCCCTGGGCTTCGCCCGGCTGTGGTGGAAGGGCGGCCTGCGCCTGCCCATGGCCGGCCTGGGCCGAGCCCTGCTGGCGCTGTTCGTGGCCGTGACCTTCAGCTTCATGGCCTCGCCGCTGAAGGCCGCGGCGGAGGCCAGCTGGGATGGCTGGTGCCTGGCCCTGCTGCTCTTTGTGGCCGGCTTTGACCTCTTGCGCGACCAGGCCCAAGCGCGGCGCTGGGTCAAGCTCTGGCTGCTGGCCCTGGCGCTGACCTGCGCCTGGGGCTATGCCCAGATGCTGGGCCTGGACCCCAGCCCCTGGGCCGGCCTGGCTGCCGCGGCCTTCAAGGGCCGGCCTGTGGCGGGCTTTGGCAACCCCAATTTCATGGCCGGCTTTCTGGTGCTGAGCCTGCCCTTGGCCGCCGGGTGGGGCCTGGCCTCGGGCAGCGCCTGGCGGCGCTGGCTGGGCTTGGCCCTCTGCGGGGCATCGGCCCTGTTGGCCGCCGCCTCGGGCAGCAAGGCGGCCTGGCTGGCCCTGGGCTTTGAGTGGCTGGCCTTGGGCCATTGGCTGCGCCGGTTGCCTGGGCTGGGCCGCCGCCGCCTGCTCTGGTGGGCCTTGGGCGGGCTCTTGGCCCTGGGCTTGGCGCTGGGATTGTCGCCGGCGGAGAGCCGTGGCCGCATCTTGCAGAGCTTTGGCCAGGGCCAGGAGAGCGTGCGCTTCAGGCTCAGCACTTGGCAGGGCGCGCTGGCCATGGGCTGGCAGCGGCCGCTGCTGGGCCAGGGGCCCGGCACCTTCCGCGCCCTGTACCCGGAGTTCCGCCCGGCCGCAGCCATGGCAGGGCAGATGCAGCACCAGTATGAGGTGACTCACCCAGAGAATTGGCTGCTGCAGGCTTTTGCTGAGCTGGGCCTGCTGGGCCTGGCAGCCCTGCTCTTTCTGCTCTATCAGGCGCTCTGGCCCAGCCTAGCCGCCTGCCACCAGGAAAAGGCGGGGGATGGCCATGGCCTGGAGCAGAGCCTGCTCACCGGCATCGGCGGCTCTTTGGTGATGAACCTGGCCAGCTTGGACCTCTTTCTGCCCAGCACGGCCTTCTTCTTCATCATGGCCCTGGCCCACCTGGCCTCCTTGCGCCAAAATGTGCGCGGCCTGCAGGCCCGGCCCGAGCCCTATGCCGGCATCCTCATGAGCATCGCGCTCTTCATCTTCGCCATGTTCGTGGCCAGCCAGGCCGCGGGCCTGCCGCAGAGCAGCTTCTTGCTGGGCCGGGCAGAGGGCCTGGCCAATGCTGGCAAGCTGGAGCAGGCCCTGCCGCAGTTCAAGGCCGCGGCCGAGCGCGACCCGGCCGACCCTGAGCCCTGGTATTTCTTGGGCTGCGCCAATCTTGACCTGGGCCAGCCCGCGGGCTTGACCGCCGCGGCTGAGGCCTTTGAGCAAGCGGGCCAGCTCTCGCCGGACTTCGCCCTGCTCAACCAGCGCCGCGCCCAGCTGGCCCTCGAGCAGGGGCAGCCGGACCTGGCCGAGGGCTATCTGAGGCGTCAGATGAAGGTGGATCCCTATTTCTTGCCGGCAGTGCAGCAGCTCACCAGCCTCCTTGCCCAGCAGCGGCGCTACGCCGCGGCGCGGTCCGTGCTGGAGCAGGCTCAGCCCTATTTCCCAGACCGCGCGGATCTGAAGGCCAACCTTGAGCTTCTCAGGGGGCAGAAGTGAAGAAGCGCGTGGCTTTCCTGGCTTCTGGCGGGGGCAGCAACCTGCAGGCCCTGCTTGATGCCATGCAGGCGCCAGATTTCCCGGCAGAGCCGGTGCTGGTGTTCAGCGACAAATCGGGAGCCCGCGCTTTGGAGCGCGCCCGCTTGGCTGGCGTGAGCGCCGAGCACCTGGACCCCAAGGCCTATTCCACGCGCGAAGGCTTTGACATGGCCCTGGTGGCCCTGCTCGAGCCCTTTCAGCCGGACCTCATCTGCCTGGCCGGCTACATGCGCATCCTCACCCCGGCCTTCTTCAACGCCTTCATGGGCCGCATCATCAACATCCATCCCGCGCTGCTGCCGGCCTTCGGCGGGCCGGGCATGTATGGCCACCATGTGCATGAGGCGGTGCTCAAAGCCGGCGCCCGCGAGAGCGGGGCCACGGTGCATTGGGTGGTGCCCGAGGTGGACGCCGGCCCCATCATCCTGCAGGCCCGCGTGCCGGTGCTGCCTGGTGACACGCCTGAGACCCTGGCAGCCCGCGTGCTGGAGCAGGAGCACAAGCTTTATCCTGAGGCGGTCAAGGGGCTGTGCTTGAGCTAGCGGATGTATATACAAATTGTATTTACAAAGCTTCATCTCAAGCTTAGGATGAACCCATGAAGCAATTGCGCTTTGATGGATTTGACTGGGATGAGGGGAACGCCACCAAGAATCTTAAAAAGCATGGCATAGCCAAAGAAACCGTGGAGGGTCTCTTTGACAGGGAACTGAGCTTTGCCCTAGACCCGCGGCATTCCGGTTCTGAGCCGCGTTTTCTTGCGGTGGGCCGCACCGATGCAAATAGGCCTATGCTAGTGGCCTTTACGATTAGGATTAAGGCGAGTCGGCGTTTGATCCGGCCCATCAGTGCCCGTTATATGCATGCTAAGGAGATTGCCCGCTATGAAAGCTAAGCCGACTAAATTGGATGCCAAAGATCCTCTGGCAGGAGACTTGTCTGGAGTGCTGGGCAAGCTGGAATTCCAGAAGGCCAGGTTTCTAGTGGCAGCCAAGGACACCACTGTCACGCTTCGCATGCCTGCCAGCCTGATGCAATCAGCGCAGAAGCTGGCCAAGCGGCGTGGGGTGAAATACCAGCGCTTGATGCGCGATGCCATTGTGGATTATGTGGTGCACGCAAGCTGATGGCATCTCCCTTGCCTAAGCCCCATATCTTGTATAAAATTTAGCCTTAAAATACCACCCCATGGGATTAACCCGTTTTTGAGGCCTGTTTTGGTCAAGGTCAAGCGCGCGCTGCTCTCGGTTTCGGACAAGGCTGGTCTGGTCGATTTTGCCAAGGGCTTGGCTGCCCTGGGCGTTGAGATGATTTCCACCGGCGGCACGGCCAAGGCCCTGCGCGAGGCCGGCATCGCGGTCAAGGACATCAGCGAGGTGACCGGCTTCCCGGAGATGCTGGACGGCCGGGTCAAGACCCTGCACCCGGTCATCCACGGCGGCCTGCTGCACTTGCGCAACAACCCCGCGCATGTGGCCACGGTCAAGCAGCACGGCATCCAGCCCATTGACATGGTGGTGGTCAACCTCTATCCCTTTGAGAAGGCCATCAGCAAGCCGGGCTGCAGCTTTGAGGAGGCCATCGAGAACATCGACATCGGCGGCCCCAGCATGATCCGCTCGGGCGCCAAGAACTTCCGCAGCGTGGCCGTGGTGGTCAACCCGGCGCGCTACGCGCCGGTGCTGGACGAGATGCAGTCGAGCGGAGGCCAGGTGGCGGACGCCACCCTGGAGCAGCTGGTGGTGGAGGCCTTTGCCCACACCGCGGACTTTGACCGCACCATCCACGCCTACCTGCAGTTCAAGCTCAAGGGCCAGAAGGCCCTGCCGGATGTCCTCAACCTCCATTTCGAGCGGGCGCAGGACCTGCGCTACGGCGAGAACCCGCATCAGGCTGCCAGCTTCTATTGCCAGAAGCCGCTGGGCGAGCCCTGCGTGGCCCTGGCCAGGCAGCTGCACGGCAAGGAGCTCTCTTACAACAACATCGCGGACCTGGACGCGGCCCTGGAGCTGGTCAAGGAGTTCAGCGAGCCGGCAGTGGCCATCATCAAGCATGCCAACCCCTGCGGCTGCGCCGTGGCGCCGGGCAAGGGCATTGAAGAGGCCTACCGTATGGCCTTTGAGGCCGACTCTGTCTCCGCCTTCGGCGGCATCACGGCTGCCAACCGGCCGGTGAACCTGGCCATGGCCAAGCTCATCGGCGATGTCTTCATGGAATGCGTGGTGGCCCCCTCCTTTGACGCCGATGCCCTGGACTTCCTCAAGCAGAAGAAGAGCTTGCGCCTGATGGAGCTGCCCGGCTTGGATGGCTCAAAGGCCTTGGCCCCGGCCCTGGCGCCCGGCCAGGGTGCTGAGGGATTTGCCATGAAGAAGGTGGTCGGCGGCCTGCTGGTGCAGGAGAGGGACCTCAAGCGCATCAGCCGCCAGGATTGCAAGGTGGCGAGCCAGCGCCAGCCCACGGAGCAGGAATGGGCTGACATGCTCTTCGCCTGGCGCGTCTGCGCCCATGTGAAGAGCAATGCCATCGTCATCGCCAAGGCCGGCCAGACCCTGGGCGTGGGCCCGGGCCAGACCAACCGCGTGGGCAGCGTCAAGATCGCCGGCGAGGGGGCTGGGGCCAAGGCCCAGGGCGCGGCCCTGGCCAGCGACGCCTTCTTCCCCTTCCGTGACGGGGTGGACGCGGCGGCCAAGGCCGGGGTCAAGGCCATCATCCAGCCCGGCGGCTCCACGCGCGACGCGGAGGCCATCGCCGCGGCGGATGAGGCGGGCATGGCCATGGTCTTCACAGGCATGAGGCATTTCTACCATTGACCCAGGAACTATCCCTCCCTTAGAGGTGGCCATGCGCAAGGCACTGCTGCTCTTCACCGCTCTGGCACTCACTGGCCTGTTGGCCGCCCATGAGGCCCATGACCAGGCTGCCGCGGCAGCCCAGCCCGCGGTGGCGGCCCAGGGCCAGGCCGCGGACATCGCGCTGGATGCCCAGAAGGCAGGGCAGAAGGTGGCCGTGGATTTCAAGGCCATGGCGCTCTCGCACCTGCACAACAAGATCGTCCACTTCCCGGTGGCCCTGGGCCTGGTGGGCGCGCTCTTCGTGCTGCTGAGCCTCTTCTTCAAGTCGCTGAGCACCGCCACCCGCCTGCTGCTGACCTTGGCGGCGCTGGGAGCCATGGCCGCGGGCTGGAGCGGCGGCCGGCAGATGGGCGAGTTCACCAATGGCCCTTACAGCGACATCCTGGCGACGCACATGATCCTGGGCCGCATCACGGTCATCGGCTTGATGGTCACGGCCGTGGCCTCCTGGTTCGAGGCCTCCCGCAAGTGGCTCTGGATCCTCGCGCTGATTTTGATGGTGGTCATCTCGGCCACCGGCTTCTACGGCGGCATCCTGGCTGCTTCCTGACCCCTTGCGAGCTCTGCGAGGCTTATGAACATCCTCATCGTTGGTTCGGGCGGCCGCGAGCATGCCCTGGCCTGGAAGCTGGCCCAGAGCCCGCTGGCCGAGAAGCTCTATGCCGCGCCAGGCAACCCGGGCATGGCCGGCATCGCCAGCCTGGCAGCCATCAAGGCCAATGACATCCCTGGCCTGGTGCGATTCAGCAAGGAGCAGGGCATAGGCTTGGTGGTGGTGGGCCCCGAGGACCCGCTGTGCCTGGGCCTGGCGGACAGCCTGCGCGAGCAGGGCGTCCCTGTCTTCGGCCCCGGCAAGTCCGGCGCCCGGCTGGAGGGCAGCAAGTCCTTCAGCAAGCAGTTCATGGTGAGGCACAAGGTGGCCACCGCCCGGGCCGCCAGCTTCACGGTGCTGGATGAGGCCCTGGCAGACCTGAAGAGCCGCCAGGCGCCCTTGGTGATCAAGGCCGACGGCCTGGCCGCGGGCAAGGGCGTGGTGATCGCCCAGACCCTGGCCGAGGCCGAGCGGGCCCTGCGCCAGATGATGGAGGAGAAGGTGCACGGCGCCGCCGGCGAGCGGGTGCTGGTGGAGGACTTTCTGGAGGGCGAGGAGGCCTCGCTGCTCTGCTTCTGCGACGGCGAGAGCCTGGTGCCCATGGCCTCGGCGCAGGACCACAAGCGCATCGGCGACGGCGACACCGGCCCCAACACCGGCGGCATGGGCGCCTATTCGCCGGCTCCGGTGCTGGATGCGGCGGCCATGGCCCGGGTGCAGGCTGAGGTGCTGGGCCCCACCCTGCGCGGCTTGAAGGCCGAGGGCATGGACTACCGCGGCTGCCTGTACGTGGGCCTGATGCTGGGGCCGCAGGGGCCCAAGGTGGTGGAGTACAACTGCCGCTTCGGCGACCCGGAGACCCAGGCCGTGGTGCCGCGCATGGATTTTGACCTGGCCCAGGTGATGCTGGCCTGCGCCCAGGGCCGGGGCCTGGCCGGGATGGCCCCGCTCAAGTGGAAGCCAGAAGCCGCGGCTTGCGTGGTGCTGGCCTCGGCGGGCTACCCCGGCAAGCCCGATTCAGGGCGGCCCATCCTGGGCTTGGACCAGGCGGGCCGGGCGCTGGTGTTCCATGCTGGCACCAAGCTGGAGCAGGGCCGGCTCTTGAGCGCGGGCGGCCGGGTGCTGGGCGTGGTGGGCCAGGGCCGCAGCCTGCGCGAGGCCGTGGCAGGCGCCTATGAGGCCGTGGGCAAGGTCCATTTTGAGGGCATGCAGTACCGCCGCGACATAGGGCACCGGGCCTTGGCGGCCGGCAACCAGGGAGGATGACATGAGGCTCTTGCTGGCATTCCTGCTCTTCTGCGCGCCGCTGGCGCGGGCCGCGGAGCCGCCTGCCCCCGCGGTGCACGACAGCCCAGAGGCCGCGGCCGGGGCCCTGGCGCTGGACCCCGCGGCCATCCAGGCCCAGGCCCTCTGGCCCGGGCTGGCCCTGCACGGCTATGGCCACCTGAAGGCCGGCGACGATGACATGGGGTATTCCCTGATGGGCGCCGAGGTCTTTGGCCTGCTGGTGGGCGGCCTGGGCGTGGCGGACTGGGCCAGCCCGGATTCCAAGTCCGAGGACACCTTGACCCTGCAGGCCGTGGCCCTCGGCGGCTTGGCGCTCTTTGTCGGCTCCTGGGCCTACGACCTCATCGTGGCCCCGCGGCTGGCTGAAGGCCTCAACACCGAGAAGGGCCTGGCCCCGGCCCCGCCAGAGGGCCGCGTTTTCCCCTGGGCCCTGGATTTCGGCGGCGCCTATGGCCGGCCCTTTGGCAGCAGCGGCTACAGCGGCAGCCGCGCCTCGGCCAGCGGCGCTTGGGCGGGCTTGGAATGGCGGCCCTTGGACCTGGGCAGCCTGCTCTTGGACACCCAGCTGACCGACCTGTACCAGGACAACCGCCACTTCAGCCTGGCCACCGCCGGATTGAGCCTGCGCCTGCATCCCTGGAGCCTGGGCGCTGTTGAGCCCTACCTGGAGGGCGGCGCGGGATGGAACGTGTATCCCAGCGCCTTCGGTCCCTGGGGCTGGCAGGGCACCAGCCAGCTGCACGCCGGCCTGGGCGCGCGCTGGCGCTTCAGCGACATGTGGTCCCTGGATGGCGCCGCGGTGTACCAGCATTATGACAGCCCGCTGCAGGCAGTGGGCGCGCGCCTGGGCCTGAGCCTGGGCTTTGGCATCCCCTCAGCTCGGTGACAGGCATGCGGCTCTCCATAGGCACCGACCACGCTGGCTTCGCCTTCAAGGAGGGCCTGAAGGCCTGGCTGCAGGCCCAGGGGCATGCCGTGCAGGACGAGGGCACCCACAGCCTTGAGCGCTGCGACTACCCCGACTACGCCAAGGCGGTGGCGGAGAGCGTGCTGGCGGGCAGGGCGGAGAAGGGCATCCTCATCTGCGGCACGGGCATCGGCATGACCATCGCCGCCAACAAGGTGCGGGGCATCCGCGCCGCCTTGGTGCACGACCTCTACACCGCCCGCATGAGCCGCGAGCACAACGATGCCAACATCCTGGTGCTGCCCGCGCGCATGATCGCGCCGGAGTACGCGCAAGAGATCTGCAAGACCTGGTTCGCCTCCCAGTATGAAGGCCAGCGCCACCAGGCGCGGCTGGACAAGATAGCCGGCCTGGAGCAAACCCAAGAAAGGAAGTGAGTGACATGGACCTGAAAGCCATCAAGAAGGCGGACCCCGCGGTCTTTCGCCTGATCAAGGCTGAGGAGGAGCGCCAGGAGCTGCAGCTGCAGATGATCGCCAGCGAGAACTACGCCAGCAAGGCGGTGATGCAGGCGCAGGGCTCGGTGATGACCAACAAGTACGCCGAGGGCTACGCCGGCAAGCGCTACTACCAGGGCATGAAGAACTACGACGCGGTGGAGACCCTGGCCATCGAGCGCGCCAAGAGGATCTTCAAGGCGGAGCACGCCAATGTGCAGCCCAACAGCGGCAGCCAGGCCAACATGGCGGTCTACTTCGCCCTGCTGCAGCCCGGGGACACGGTGCTGGGCATGGACCTGGCCTGCGGCGGCCACCTGACCCACGGCCTCAAGTACAACTTCTCTGGCCGCTTCTTCAACGCCGTGGGATACCCGGTGGACAAGAAGACCTTCCGCCTGGACATGGCCACGGTGCGCGAGCTG
>CAYXCT010000059.1:0-10938 GCA_964463435.1 uncultured bacterium
GTTGAGGATGTGCAGGCTCCGGTCAGCGGCCTCCTCAGCGCCCAGCCCAGAGGCCTGGCGCGAGGACTGCCAGCGCCGCAGCAGCCACAGGAAGGCGTAGATGAGCAGCACCACCACCAGCAGAGAGACCACGATGTTGAGCAGGGTGGGCAGCAGGCTGGGGGCATGGGCAGGCATGGCTTGTTGGGCCTGCATGTCCTGCAGGGCGCCGCCCAGGTAGCCGGCATCGGGGGTCGGGGCCGCGCCGGCGGCCCGCAGGCCGCCGGGCAGCAGCAGCCCGAAGATGGCATGGGTGGGGATCAAAAGCGCTCCCTTGCGCGGGCCAGGCCCGCGGGGAAAAAAAAGAAGGGACTTCGGGCGCAGCGCCGGAGTCCCTTCTTGGAATGGGATGGATCAGAGAGCTACGCGCTCGCGGGGAGCGAGGATCTCGGTGATGCGGATGCCGAAGTTCTCATCGATCACCACAACCTCGCCCTTGGCGATGGGCCGCTCGTTGATGAGGATGTCAACGGGCTCGCCGGCCAGCTTGTCCAGCTCGACCACCGAGCCAGAGCCGAAGGCCAGGATCTCGCGCACCGTCTTGTGGGTGCGGCCGAGCTCCACCGTGACCTGCAGGGGCACATCCATGAGCAGCTCAAGGTTGGCGCCGCCGCCGACCAAGCCGCCTTCGCCGACCGCCGCCATCTGGGCGGGCTGCACCGAGGCCGTGCCCGCGCTGGCGCCGCCGCCAAAGGTGTTGGCCGCGCTGAAGCCGCTGCCAGCCGCCGGGGCCGCCGTCGCAGCAGGAGCGCCGCCGCCGGTGATGGAGGAGGCCGCAGCGCCGGAGAGGACCACTGCCAGCCGGCCCGGGGCCGCGCCTTCAACGCTCATGTCAAAGTCCAGCAGCACCACCGAGGCGCCCAGGGCCTTGGCCTGGCCCGAAAGGTCGCTGGCCACCTCCACATCCGAGCTGGAGGCGCTGAACTTCTTTCCCAGGGCCTTGCTCAAGCCGCCGATGAAGGCGGTGACCGTCTGATTGGCCACTTCCCCGATGGCGGAGAGATGCAGCTCGCTCAGCGTCGCAGGGGCCGCGGAGCCGTCCTGGCCGATGATCAGATCGGCCAGCAGCGCCGCATCCTTCTCAGCCAGCACCAGGGAGCCCGCGCCGCTGGCGCCAGCGCTCAGGCTGAGCTTGGTGACCGCCAGGCTGCCGCCGAAGGCGCCGGGCACCTCGGACAGGCCCACGGTGGAGAGCCCCGAGGGGGTGAGGGTGACCTGGCGGCCCAGCAGGCCGGTCAGAGTGCTGGCGGCCGAGTCAGCGGCCGCGGAAAGCGCATCCCCAAGCGCCGCGCGCTGGGTCTCGTTGATCAACTCGGCATTCACCATGCCAGAACCTCCAAGGGGCGATTGAATTCGATCGGCGACCTGCCTATTCGAACAGACTGCTCTCGTGCACTTGCGTGATCATGACAGCCTTCTTGTGATGAGCCACTCCTGGGCGGCCGCCGAAGACGCAGCGGTTCTCCACGAAGATCTCAAGGTCATCCTGCACCGTGGTGCCCAGCTTGATCACATCCCCCACCTTGAGGTCGATGAGCTCCCGGGTGGAGAGGGTGCTCTTGCCCACCTTAACGCTCATGGGGACCAGGGTATGCTTGAGGCGGGTCTTGAGGTTGTCCTTGGTCTTGGTGTCCGCGGTGTTGCCGCCGGTGGTGAACCAGCTGTGCGTTGAGAGCTTGGGGATGACAGGCTCCAGGACCAGGTAGGGCAGGCAGATGCTCATCTCGCCCTTTTGATCCTTGACCGAGATCGAGAAGCGGATGACCAGCGTCATCTCGTTGGGAGCCACCAACTGCACGAACTGGATGTTGGTCTCCTTGGCCTTGATCTCAGGGTTGAGCACCACCACCCGGTTCCAGACGTCATGCAGGGAGTCCAGCGCCTTGATGGCCACCTTGCCCACAATCACCTGCTCGATGTCCGTCAGCTCCCGCTCTTTGGCCATGGGGTTGCCAGGGCCGCCGAGGATGCGGTCGATGATGGTGAAGACGATCGAGGGGGTGAACTCGAGGATGCAGTTGCCCTTGAGCGGGTCAACGCTGAACACGTTGATGGCCGAAGGGTTGGACACCGTGGTCACATACTCCGCGTAGGTGGCCTGTTTGACCGAGAGGATCTTGACCTCTGCGATGGTGCGGATGGTGGTGGAGAGCGCCGCGCCAAAATGGCGCGCGAAGCTCTCATGCATCATCTCGATCATGCGCAGCTGGTCTTTGCTGAAGCGGTCAGGGCGCTTGAAATCGTAACGCTTGATCTTCTTCTCGTGCCTGGCAAGAGCGACCGGGGCATCATCCGAATCTTCCGCTTCGGGTGATGCCTGCTCGGACTGCTCGCTAGCCAAGCCCGCCATCAAT
Source organism: uncultured bacterium (assembly GCA_964463435.1). GTDB lineage: Bacteria > Oederibacteriota > JAJYGY01 > JAJYGY01 > JAJYGY01 > CAYXCT01. Next base: position 2,394 of record CAYXCT010000059.1, read on the forward strand.
GCGTCGATCTCGCCCTGGGACAGCAGGTCTTCCGCCATGGGCTCTCCTTAGATTCCAGCGTTTGTTACTGGACGGCGAATTCGGTGAAGTAGACGTTGGCGATCTGCCCACGCGAGAGCACGGAATTGATGCGCTCCTTGACCTCTTCCTTGAGCGCGTCCTTGCCCTCAGGGGTCTTCAGGTCCTTGGACAGCTTGCTGGACAGGACCGCGATGATCACGTCGCGGAGCTGGCTCTTGCGCTGCATCAGCTCGTTGCCGAATTCCGGCGCGGAGCCGAAGTTCTGCTCGAGCTCGATGGTGGTGCGCACGAAGTGAGCCTCTTCGGTGTCGGCCAGGTTGACCGTGAACTCGCCCATCTTCTCCATCTTGCCCAGCTCAGGGCGGGGCTCGATGACCTTCTGCTTGGGCACATTGGTGCGATTGATGAGGAAGAACAGGCTCGCTCCCGCGCTGGCAAGGCTGACCACAAGGGATGCGATGACCGCGATGAGGATGATCTGGAGTGTCTTTTTGGAACCGGCGTCTTCAGCCATAAAGCTGGGCCTCCTTTTCAAGAATGGTGGTTGGGCCTAGAACGTGAGGGGTTTGAGGTTGAGGTCCCCGCCCTTGTCGAGCTGGGGTGTCGGCTGGGGACTGAGCGGGGAGGGTGTTGAGGGTTCCTCGACCTTGTTCCCATTCATCATCTCATCGAGGATGGGGGCCTTGAACACCTGGATATCGATGCGCCTGTTGATGGAGCGGTGCACTTCATCCGCGTTCGCAACGATGGGGTGGTATTCAGCCCAGCCAGCAGCGCTGAGCCTCTCGCCCGCGATGCCGCGCTTGATGAGGTAGCGGACGGTGTTGACGGCCCGCTCGCTGGAGAGCTCCCAGTTGCTGCGCTCCCCATTCCCCTTTTTGACAGGCTGGTCATCGGTGTAGCCGTTGACCTGGATGGCATTGGGGGTGGTGGCCAGGATCTCGCCGATCTTGTCGAGCAGGCGCTTGTACTCCGGCGAAAGGGCTGCCTTCCCCTTCTCAAAGCGCACCTTGTCCGCATAGATGCGGATGAGCAGGCCGCGCTCATTCATGTGCAGGTTGATGGCCGGGTCAAGCCTCTGCTCGAGGATGTGCTTGGCCAGCTTGTTCTTTAGCTCAGTGAGCTGCAGCTGGCTGGCCGGGAACACGATGGGCTTGGCACCCTCCGTGCCCCCGCCGTTGAGCAGCGCGGGGTTTCCCGTCAAGCCGAAGGCCGCGGACATGGCTTGTGACAGCGCCTGGAATTTGGCTTGGTCAACGTTGCTGCTGGCATACATGATGATGAAGAACGCCAGCAGCAGGGTGATCAGGTCGGCGTAGGTCAAAAGCCAACGCATCATGCCCGCTGACTCCATCTCCTTTTCTGGTTCCTTATTTCGCTTGGCCATACCAACCTTGAAAAGAGGAGAAAAGTGAGGCCAGGGTCAGCAAAACCTTACTTGGCAGCAGCAGCTTCGCCGGCCGCCGCCGCGGCTTCCATGGCAGACTTGGTCTTGGGGTCGAGGTAAGCCTTGAGCTTCTCTTCAACGATGCGGGGATTGTCGCCCGCGCTGATGGAGAGGACACCCTCGATCATGAGCGTACGCACCATCACCTCTTCATGGCTGCGGACCTTCAGCTTGCCCGACAGCGGCAGGAAGATGAGGTTGGCCGAGGAGATGCCGTAGAAAGTGGCCAAGAAGGCCACGGCGATGGCGCCCGAAATCTTGCTGGGGTCGGTGATGGAATACAGCGCGTGGACCAGGCCGGCCACCGTCCCGATGATGCCCAGAGTGGGGGCGAAGCCGCCCATGGCGCCGAAATAGTTCTCGCCCATCTTGTGCCGGGTTTCCAGGCTGTTCAGGTCGTTCTCCAAGATGTTGCGGACCATCTCCATCTCAGTGCCGTCCACCACCAGCTGCAGGCCCTTCTTGAGGAAGGGATCGTTCAGGCCGGCGATGTCCTCTTCGAGGCCCAGCAGGCCTTCGCGGCGGGCCTTGGTGGCGAAGCCGACCATCATGGTGATGGTCTCGCGGGGGTCAAAGACCTCCTCCATGAAGGCCTTCTTGAGGATGGTAAAGGCGCCCTTGGTCACTGCCCAAGGGAAGCCGATGACCGTCGCGCCCAGGGTGCCCATGGCGATGAGCACAAAGGCCGAAGGATTAAAAAAAGTGGCAATAACGTGGGGGCTCCAATCGCCTTCCCACAGGATAGCGATGAGCAGACCGCCCCAGCCGAGTAGCAAGCCGCCAATGGTCGAGATGTCCAAAGCGATACCTCCTTAGTTGAAAGAAGACGAAGTCTGGTCCCTAATTCAGCCCTTGATCACCGGCCTGGTGATCTCCTGGCGGAACCGTATCACCCGGTCGACCACATCCTGCGGCGGCTCCTTGACGGTCAGCTTCTTCCCGTTGGTGAGGGAGATGACCGTCTCGGGGGTCTTTTCTATGGTCTCGATCATGTCGCTATTGATGAATATCTCAGTATTATTCAAGCGGGTCAATTGGATCATGGATCACCCCAGAACCGATCCCCTGCCCGGCCATCATGCACCGGGCAGGGTCACGGGTTCAGTGCTGCTTAGCGGCCCAGGTTGACCAGGTCGCTCATCACCGAGTCGGCGGTGGTGACCATGCGGGCGTTGGACTCGAACATGCGCTGAGCCACGACCATGTTGGTCAGCTCAACGGTCAGGTCCACGTTTGAAGCCTCGAGCGCTCCGCCGGTGGTGGTGCCAAAGCCATTGCTGCCAGCCGTGCCATAGACGGCCAAGCCAGAGTTGGCAGAGGTCTGGTAGTAGTTGCTGCCGACTGAGTTCAGGCCTCCGTCGTTGTTGAAGCTGGCCAGGGCCAGCTGGGCAACGGCGATGGTCTGGTTGTTGCTGAAGGTGGCATTAATCTTGCCGGTCTGGTCGACCGCGATGCTGGTCAGCACGCCCTCGCTGTATCCATCCTGCTTCTCCACGGTCACGGAGTCATTCGGGGTGTAGGTGGAAACGCCGCCAACCACGCTGGTGGTGCCATTGCCGTAGTCGCCGGTCAGGCCATCGCGAAGGCCGTTGTCGCCAGCCACGATGTTCTCACCAAAGCCGCCGTTGGTATTGGAAGCGCCCGCCACCACGAAGGTGTCAGGGGTGCCGAAGTTGAGGGTGAATTCGGTGTTGCCAACGGCGCCCGAGCCCAGAACCGGGTTGAAGGTGCCAGCGCCGAGCGGGGAAGCGGAGCCCAGCTCGTTGTTGATCATTAGCACCGGGTTGTTCTGCACAGTATTGGCCAGGTTGTCGCAGCCGCCATTGGTCTGCAACGAGCCGTCAGCGTTGAAGGAAATAAGGCCGAAGGCGCTGGTGGGCAGGTTGGGATCGGTAGCCGCGTACTCAGCGGAGGTGTTGATGCCGGTGCCGCCCAAGCAGTTGGCTGCCGAGGGGGTGCCGGTGAACACCGCGCTGCCCGAGACCGTGGTGGTGTCGAAACTGTACCAAGCCCATTGCGGAGCATTGGCCACCGGGGTCGAGTTGGTCTGTCCCACCTGGATGAACCAAGTGGTGATGGTGTGGGGCTGGCCGACCGAGTCATAGACCGTGTTGGTGGTTACTGCATCGGGCTTGATGGTCTGGAAGGGATCGTTGGCGCCAGCCAGGGCATTGACGGCCGCGATGGTGGTCGCACCTGCGACCGCTGGATTGGAATTTGCTGCCACCGAAGCACCAGCAGCCACAGGCTGCGAGGCGCCGCCGGTCAGCAAGCCAGCAGTGTTGAGCAGGGCGGCATTGGCATTGGCAGGGGTGGCTTCATCCAGGTTGCCCCCAAAGATGACGCCCTTGTTCTTGTCCGAGACATTCAGGTCAGCCGAAGTGGCCTGAGGAGCCAGCTCCAGGTTGCTGGGGATGGTGATGGAGCCGATCTTGCTCACATCGCCCGTGTCCAAGGTGTTGTCAGCAGCAGTGATGCGGGTGGTGTTGGCATCATTGGTGCGCTGCAGGGTCGAAGACCAGCCCTGCACCAGGCCGCCATTGGCAGTGACCAGGTTGCCGTTGCTGTCCAGGGTGAAGTTGCCGGCGCGGGTGTAGAGGGTCTGGCTGCCGGACTTGACGGTGAAGAACCCGTTGCCAGTGATGGCCACGTCCGTGGCATTGCCCGTGGTCTCGATGGCGCCCTGGGTGAAGATGTTCTGGATGGACTGCACGGTGACGCCCAGGCCCAGCTGGTTGGGGTCAACACCGCCCAAGTTGCTGCCGGCATCTCCGGCAGAGGCGCTGCTCAAGCCCTGGCTGACCAGGTCGCTGAAGGTGACGCGGGCGCTCTTGAAGCCCACGGTCTGGCTGTTGGACACATTGTTCGAGATGACGTCGAGCCAGCGAGAGGAAGCCTGAAGGCCCGAGATGGCAGCATACATGGAACCCATGGTGTTACCTCCTTGTTGTTCGCCGCCGCTATCGTTTGGCGGCGTTGCAGGCCCCCCTTGCGGGTCCGGCCTGGTTGCTGGGAAGGGAGAATGCTCTTCCTACTGTGAGACCCTGCTCAAACCACGATGGCGCTGTCTATGTTGGTGAAGACGCTATCCTTGCTGGTGGCCAGGTCAACGGCGGTGATGACGGTGCGGTTGGTGACAGACACCACGAAACCCACCCCGTCTTTCATCACCAGCGACTCCCGGCTCCCCTTCTGCGACGCCTTCTCAACACCCTGCTCCAGGCGCGAGAGATCCTGGCCGCTCAGCGCGATGTTGCGAGAGCTCATCCTCTCCTGGGCGTGGGCCGAGAACTTCAGGCTCACATCCTTGGTGAGGTTGGCCTCCAGCACCGCGTTGAACGAGAGCGCGCCGGCCGTGGTCCGCGATGCCTTGGGCAGGTGATTGGACCCTGCCTGCAGGCTCGCGGCCGCTTGGCTTATGTTGTTGACGTTGCCGGCCATGGCTGCCCTTAGTTGCTGATGGTCTGGATGTTGGAGAGCGGAACGATGCTCCCATCAGCCAGCTTCAGCTCGGGGGTTCCGCTGTTGAACACCAGGCTGGCGACCTGGCCAGAGACCGAGGCGCCATTGGCATCAACACCGGTGATTGTCTTGCCGACCAGGCTGACGGCCTGGCTGACATTCTGCATGGACATCAGGCTGACCAGATTGGTGTTCATGTTCTGCATCTGCTCCAGCGTGGAGAACTGAGCCTCCTCGCCGAGCATGGCAGTGTCATCCACCGGGTTGGTCGGGTCCTGATTCTTCAGCTGCGTCATCAGCATCTGCAAGAACTCATTCTTCAAATCCTGCGGCGTTTGAGATGTCGCCAGCGTGGATGAGGACGCATTGTTGGTGATCGCAGTGATCGCGCTTGAAGTGGACATCTGTTCCTCCTCACCGGCCAAGGCCGGTGTGCTGACCCAGGTTTAGGCCAGAGTGCTGAGCCTGCCCGTGTAACCAAGCGGGTCGGTGAAGGCGCTTTGTGCCGTCACTGCTGCCGCCGGGTCCGTGGCTGGCTTGAATGTTCCCCAGCTCTGCTCCTGCTGCTGAGGCTGCTGCTGATAGCCTTGCCCCAAGTCGGAGCGCACCGAGACCGAGAGCTCCTGCACCATGATGCCATGGCTTTCGAGGGCCTGCTTGTAGGCTGGCAGGTTGTTCGCCAGCGCCTGCTGAACCTCGGGTGTCGCGGCCACGATGCGGGCCGCCAGCTTGCCGCCCTCTGAGACCAAGGTCACCTCGAGCTTGCCGAGGGCCTCTGGCTTCAGCTGGATGCTGAGCTGGCTGGTGGTCTTGAGCGTGTCCAACTCTTGCACGGCCTGATTGAAGACCGTCTTGTTCAGGGCATATTCTTTCATCAGGTCATCAGCCAGCTGCTTGAAGCCAGAGACCGGCGCAAGGGATGCCGCATCGCTGGGCTCCTGCTCCAGGCTCTTCAAGCTGCCTTGAAGCTCTTTCAGCAGCTTGAACTGGCTGACCGGCATCTTGACAGCAGGCGCCGGCTGATCCTGGGCCTTTGCGGGCTGCGCTGCCTGCTCCGCGACGGCTTGCACCGCAACGGGCTGGACAGCAGCCTGCGCCGCTTGGGCCTGCGCAGCAGCCTGGCTAGCGGGCTGTGGCTGGGCCTGGACCTGCCCATCGGCTTTGGCATCTTCCACGGGCAGCACTGCTTGGGGCTGCACCGGGGTCGTTGCCTGGGCCTGCGCGGGCGCCTGGGCTTGGGGCGCGGCCTTATCGGCCGCGCTGGGCCTGGCTTCTGGCTGAGGGCTGGCCTGCTGAGCCTGGCTGGCCTCCACCACGGTCGCTGCGAGCTCGATCACGGGGAGGTCGTCCGGCAGGCGCGTCTGCCCTTGAGCCTGGCTGACCTGAATATCAACTTTCTGAACGGCATCTTGCGCCGTCACAACAGTCGAGTCATCGGCTTGGGGAGCGGCCTGGGCACCTTGCGGAGCCTGAGCCGGAGCTTGGCCAGATGGCAAAGTCTCCGAGGCTTGAGCCGGGATCACAGCTTGAGCGGCCTGCAATGGCAGGGCTGCTGAGGGCTGGGTCGCTGGCTGGCCCTGGGCGACGAGCACTGGGGCAGCTTGAGCAGGGGCAGGCGCGGGCTGTTTCTCCTGCGCTTTGGCCTGCTGGTCTTGCGCCTTCATGATCTCGTTGGCCAGGGGGCTGGCCGAATCTCCCAGCACTTGCGTGCGGGTTGAGACGGTCAGCACTTGCAGAGGCCCCACAGTGCTGGTGCTGCTCTGCAATGATGGATCAGCCTGGGTGACATTCTGAAGTGTGCTTGTCGATTCCGGATTCCTTCCTTTCGGTCCAGGATCCCCGGATGTTGCTAGTGCCGCTTCATCGGACTGTGCGACTTGGATCGCGTTCTGGCTTGGGGCGATGCTCTGGCTGCCTGTGACCTGATCGGCTTGCATCTTCTGCAATGCCAAGCTGGTCAAATCGCTGAGCTGAGCCTGCTGTGACGGATCCAGCTGATTGGCTGAACCTGCCACAGCCACCAAGCTTTCCTGGGCTTTTGGATCCTGAGCCAGCTGATTCAGCTGGGCCGGGGTCGCCAACGCCATCTGATTGAGGATCATGGAAAAGGCATTTTTGAGCTTGCCTTGGTCCGTGGAGCTCTTAGTGGCGTTCTGGGTGGTCGTCCGGGTCATCTCTGCAAGCACTGCGTCAAACCGCGGCGCCTGGTTCCCTGCCCCTGAAGATTCACCTGTCAAGCCTGGGACGCTGGTGCCTGCGAAGATGGCTCCCAAAGTCGCCCTTGCATCTACTATGTTCTGTATCACTCTGATTCACCTCCTTTCTTTTTTGAATGGCCTCCTGGTTGCGAAGGCATAAAAAAGCGGAAGGTCACGAGATGCTGCTTTGCAAGCCACCATGCTCGGCAAGGGTCAAGAATTGGTGCCTGGCAAGCTCATCCAGGAACGCTTGTTCTTCCCTCGCGACATCTAGAAGATACGCCTTGTGCTGCTTTTCTTCAAGTTTCTCAACGGCTTTTTTTTCTTTGCTGGCTGCCACCAGCTCAAGCCGCTTGGCCTCAATAAGTGAATCGTAATCTTTTATTGAAGCCAGGAGCTTCTCTTTGGATATCTCATCGGCCCTTGACCGGTCAAGATAAGCCTGTTCTACCAGACGGTCCAAGGAGCTGCTCTTCCGCCTCTCAGACATCCATTCCTGCATCTCTTGCCGGGTGCTCAAGAGCTTGGCCAGCTTGTCTTTCACCTCAGCTTGCTGGGCTTTGAGCTTCCCAAGCTCTTTCTTGAGCTTTTCTTCCTTGAGCGCCCTGGTCTCAAGCACGGTCTGCAGGCTGAATTTAAAGCGTTTCATGCTACCAGAGCCTTTAGCTTCTCTTCAGTTACAGCCAAGGGGTCGGTTTCTTCTATCCCCTGCTTGAGAAAGGCGTTCACCGCGTCGATGCGCTGCAGGGCCCGGTCGACCTTGGCATCAGAGCCGTGGACGTAAGCCCCGATGTTGACCAAGTCCCGCGCTTGCCGGTAGGTGGCCAAGATCTCCCGCACCTTGCCAGCGGCCTGCTTGTGCTCATCACTGGCGAGGTCCACCATCAGGCGGCTCACGCTCTCCAGCACATCCACCGGAGGGTAGTGGTTCTGGCTGGCCAGCTCCCGGCTGAGCACGATGTGTCCGTCCAAGATGGCGCGGGTGGTGTCGCCCACCGGCTCATTCATGTCATCCGCTTCGACCAGCACGGTGTAGAGCCCGGTGATGCTGCCTTCGTGGCCCGTGGTTCCGGCGCGCTCCAGCAGCTTGGGGAGCAGCGCAAAGACTGAGGGCGTGTATCCTTTGGTGGTGGGCGGCTCGCCGATGGCCAGCCCGATCTCGCGCTGGGCCATGGCGAAGCGCGTCACCGAATCCATCATCAGCATGACGCTCAAGCCGTGGTCCCTGAAGAACTCCGCGATGGCGGTCGCCACCAGGGCGCCCTGCCGCCGCACCAGAGCCGGCTGGTCCGAGGTGGCTGCCACCACCACCGAGCGCTTGAGCCCTTCAACGCCGAGGTCCTTTTCTATGAAGTCCCGGACTTCGCGGCCGCGCTCGCCGACCAGGGCGATGACGGCGACGTCGCAGCTGGTGTTC
>CAYXCT010000060.1:0-10649 GCA_964463435.1 uncultured bacterium
GTTTTCTACTCGGTGCTGGGCGACGCCCAGGCCAAGCAGAAGGCCGCCGCCGGCCTGGCCTCCGCCGCCGCCTTCATCCAGGGCGAGGTGGGGCGCCGCCTCAAGCTGCGCGTGACCCCCGAGCTGCTCTTCACCCTGGACGAGAGCTCCGAGCGCGGCCTGCGCATGGACGCCATCATCCGCGAGGCGCGGGCCGCCGACGAGGCCAAGGCATCGGGCCCGGGCAGCAGCCATGAGTGAGCAGGGCCTAGCGGCCTGCGCCGCGGCCCTCAAGGCCAGCCGGCGCCTCATCTTGGCCGCGCATGTGAACCCCGATGCCGATGGCTTGGGAAGCGCCCTGGCTATGGCCCTGGCCCTGCGCTCGCTGGGCAAGCAGGCCTGGGTGGCTTTGGATGGCCCCCTGCCTGAGAGCCTGCAGTTCCTGCCCTGGGGCGATGTGCTCCAGGAGCAGCCCGGGCCCTTTGACACCGCCCTGGTGCTGGACAGCCCGGAGGTCTCCCGCACCGGCCGCCTGGCCCCTGTCTTGCAAGCCTGCCCCTGCCTGGTGGTCGTCGACCACCACCCCTCTGTCAAGCCCTACGGGACCCATGTCTGGGTCGACCCTTCCGCCGCCGCCTCTGGCGAGCTGGCCCATGCGCTGATCATTGCCTTGAGCGCGCCCCTCACCGCCGACATCGCCCTGGCGCTCTATGCGGCCCTGGCCGATGACACCGGCAGCTTCCGCTACAGCAACACCAGCCCCCGCACCCACCGCCTCGCCGCGGAGCTCTTGGAAGCCGGCGTGAAGCCCTATGCCGTGGCCCAGCAGCTCTTCGATTCCTACACCCCCCAGTCCCTGCGCCTGCTCTCCGCCGGCCTGGCCCGCATCCAGCTGCTGGCGGAGGGCCGCTTGGGCCTGGTGGTGATCGAGCGCGGCCTCATCGCCAGCTGCGGCGCCCAGGATGAGGATGCCGCGGGCATCATCAACTATGTGCGGGGCCTCAAGGGCGTGGAGGCGGCGGCCGTGCTGCGCGAGGGCGAAGGCCAGCACCGCGTGAGCCTGCGCAGCCGCGGCCGCGTGGACGTGGCGGCCGTGGCGCGCCCCTTCGGCGGCGGCGGGCATGCCGCGGCCGCGGGCCTCACCCTCTCCGGCGAGCTCAAGCCCGCCCTGGCCGCGCTGACAAGCGCCCTGGAAGCGGCATTGAAAGGCCTCCCCGCATGAGCCCGAATGGAATCCTGCTGCTCGACAAGCCCGCCGGCCTCACCAGCCACGACTTGGTGGACCGCCTGCGCAAGGCCCTGGGGATCAAGGCGGTGGGCCACGCCGGCACCCTGGACCCCCAGGCCACGGGGCTGATGGTGATGGCCCTGGGCTCTGCCACCCGCTGGCTGGAGCATCTGGAGAGCGGCAAGGCCTACCTGGCCAGCCTGCGCCTGGGGCTGGAGACCAGCACCGAGGACATCTGGGGCGAGGTGATTTCCACCAGCGAGGGCCCCTGGCCTGAGCCCGAGGCCCTGCGCCAGGCCCTGGAGGGGCTGGTCTCGGTGACCGAGCAGGTGCCGCCCATGGTCTCGGCCGTGAAGCAGGACGGCCAGCGGCTCTACCAGATGGCCCGCCAGGGCAAGGTGGTGGAGCGCAAGCCGAGGCACGTGCGCATCCATTCCGTCAAGGTGCTGGCGCTGCGCGGCCAGGAGGCTGATTTTGAGGTGGCCTGCTCGGCCGGCACCTATGTGCGGACCCTTTGCGTGGAGGCGGGCCGGCGGCTGGGCTGCAAGGCCGCGCTCAGCGCCCTGCGCCGCACGGCCAGCGGCGCCTTCAAGGCGCAGGACGCGCTCAGCCTGGGAGCCTTCGAGGCCGATCCCCAGGCCGCGCTCGGCCGCCTGCTGGGCCATGAGCAGGCCCTGGGCCATCTGCGGAGCCTGGTGGTGGGCGCCGCGGAGCTGGGCCGCCTGAAGCACGGCGCCAGCATAGGCCCGGCGGCTGAGCTGGGCTTGGCCGACCCGCTGCCCGCGGCCGCCACGCCCCTGCGCCTGGTCTCCAGCGAGGGCCGCCTGCTGGCCCTGGCGCGCTACCAGGCCGATGGCATGCTGCATCCTGACAAGGTGTTCATTGATGAGGGTCTTTAAGTCCATCCCTTGCCGGGCCGGCGGCCCGGGCCTGGTGCTGACCATCGGCGTCTTCGACGGCGTGCACCGCGGCCATCAGGCCATCCTGAGCCAGGTGCTGCGCCGCGCCCGCGCGATCCACGGCATCGCTGCCGCCATCACCTTCGACCGGCACCCCCTGCAGCTGGTGGCGCCCGAGCTGGCCCCGCCCCTGCTCTGCGACCTGGAGCAGAAGCGCGAGCTCTTGCGCGAAGCCGGCTTGGACCAGCTCTACCTGCTGCCCTTCAGCCGCCCCATGGCGTCCATGCCCGCGGCCCGCTTCATCGAGGAGCTGCTGGTGGGCCGCCTCAAGGTGGCCGAGCTGGTGGCGGGCTATGACTTCGCCTTTGGCCGCCAGGGCCTGGGCAGCCTGGGGCTCCTCAGGCAGGCTGCCCGCCGGCACGGCTTCAAGCTGCACGTGGCCAAGCCCCTGCAGGTGCAGGGCGCGCCGGTCAGCTCCACGCGGGTGCGCGAGGCCGTGCTCTCTGGCGACATGCAAGCCGCCGAGCGCCTGCTGGGCCGGCCCTATGCCCTGCGCGGCAAGGTGGTGCACGGAGAGGCCCGCGGCCGCCTGCTGGGCTACCCCACCGCCAACCTGCGGGCCGCTGGATTGCTGCCCCGCGACGGGGTGTGGGGCGGGGAAGCCCGCCTGCTCCCTGGCCGCAAGGGGGCTTGGATGCCCTTCATCGCCGATTTGGGCGTGCGGCCCACCTTTGGCCCGGGCAGCGAGCGCCGCCTTGAGCTGCACCTCTTGGGCTCGCGGGCCCGCCTGTATGGCAAGGCCATGGAGGTGCGCTTCTTGCGCTGGCTGCGGGGGGAAAAACGTTTCGCGGACGTGCAATTGCTGGTTGCGCAGGTGCGGCGGGACGAATTACAATATCGTGCTTGGATAAGAGAGAAGAATCGCCAGGCTTGAGCTTGGCGCCATCCCCGGCTTTGCGCCTGCAAAGCCTCGGCCGCTGCGATGGGACCGCAGCGGCTCAAAAACCCCGGACGCAGACCAGGCTCCCTCAAGCCTGGCCCCTGTCAGGGGCGTTTGAAGCCCCATGGAGGAGAGTGGCATGTCCATCACCAAGGAACGCAAGCAGGACGTGGTCAAGGCTTTTGCCGTGCACGAGGGCGACACCGGGTCGCCCGAGGTGCAGGTGGCCCTGATGACCGAGCGCATCAACTACCTGACCGAGCACTTCAAGACCCACGCCAAGGATCATCACAGCCGGGTGGGCCTGCTGAAGCTGGTCAACGGGCGCCGCAGCATGCTTGAGTACCTGAAGAAGACTTCGGTGACGCGCTACAAGGCGCTCATCGAGAAGCTCAACCTGCGCAAGTAGCGCACCATGGGGGGGCCGCGGGGCGGTCCCCCTTTCTATTGACGGGAGAGGAGAAAGCATGGCGATCGAAAAAGTGAGCATGGAAGTGGGGGGCAAGGCGCTCTCCATCGAGACCGGCCGGGTGGCCAAGCAGGCTGACGGCTCGGTGTGGGTGCAGTACGGCAACACGGTGGTGCTGGTGGCGGCGGTGGCCGCGGACAAGGTCAAGGAGGGGCAGGACTTCTTCCCGCTCACGGTGGACTACCGCGAGAAGACCTACAGCGCCGGCAAGATCCCGGGCGGCTTCTTCAAGCGCGAGGGCAAGCAGAAGGACAGCGAGATCCTCACCTGCCGGCTCATCGACCGGCCCCTGCGGCCGCTGTTCCCCGAGGGCTTCCTCAATGAGGTGGTCATCTCGGCCATGGTGCTGTCCTCGGACAAGGAGAACGACAGCGACATCCCGGCCATGATCGGCGCCTCGGCGGCGCTCAGCATCTCGGACATCCCCTTCAGCAAGCCCATCGGCGCGGTGCGCATCGGCCGCGTGGCGGGCGCGTTCGTGGTCAACCCCACCTTCAAGCAGGTGGAAGAGGGCGACCTGGACATCGTGGTGGCCGCCAGCCGCGACGCCATCATGATGGTCGAGGGCGTGGCCGGGCAGGTCAGCGAAGAGGACATGCTCTCAGCCCTGAGCCTGGCGCATGATGAGTGCAAGAAGATCGTGGCCCTGCAGGAGGAGCTGGTCAAGAAGGCCGGCAAGCCCAAGACCGCCTTCGCCCTGAAGGTGCTGGACGAGGCGCTGGTCAAGGAGACGCGCGCCCTGGCCTTTGACAAGATGAAGAAGGCCACCGCCAACAGCGACAAGCTGGCCCGGCAAGAGGAAGTGGCCAAGATCAAGGAAGAGACCGTGGCCGCTTTGCTCCCCAAGTTCGAGGGCAAGGAGAAGGACATCAAGGCCGCCCTGGAGGGCTGCGAGGTGGACATCGTCCGCGGCATGATCGCGGAGGGCAAGCGCGCTGACGGCCGCGCCCTGGACGAGATCCGCCCCATCAGCATCGAGACCAGCGTGCTGCCCTGCGTGCACGGCTCGGCCATCTTCACCCGCGGCCAGACCCAGGCCCTGGTGGTCTCCACCCTGGGCACCAGCGATGACGAGCAGCTGGCCGAGGAGCTGGAGGGCGAGACCTGGCGCAAGTACTACCTGCACTACAACTTCCCCAGCTTCAGCGTGGGCGAGACCAAGCCCAACCGCGGGCCCGGCCGCCGCGAGATCGGCCACGGCAACCTGGCCGAGCGCGCCATCAAGGCGGTGCTGCCGCCCTATGAGAAGTTCCCCTACACCATCCGCATCGTCTCCGAGATCCTGGAGAGCAACGGCTCCTCGAGCATGGCCTCGGTCTGCGGCGGCGCCCTGTCGCTGATGGACGCCGGCGTGCCCATCAGCGCCCCGGTGGCCGGCATCGCCATGGGCCTGATCAAGGAAGGCGACAAGTTCGTGGTGCTCACCGACATCCAGGGCCTGGAAGACCACTTTGGCGACATGGACTTCAAGGTGGCCGGCACCCTGGCGGGCATCACCGCCATCCAGATGGACATCAAGATCGAGGGCGTCACCGCCGAGATCATGACCAAGGCGCTGTCGCAGGCCAAGGCCGGGCGCACCTTCATCCTCGGCAAGATGACCCAGGCCCTGGCCGCCCCTCGGCCGGAGCTGAACCCCTATGCCCCGCGCATCGAGAGCATCAAGATCGACCCCAACAAGATCGGCGCGCTGATCGGCACGGGCGGCAAGAACATCAAGAAGATCCAGGAGCTCACCAAGGCCAAGGTGGACGTGGAGGAGGATGGCACCGTGCGCATCGCCTCGGCGGACAAGGAGGCCCTGGTGCTGGCGGTCAAGATGGTCAAGGACAGCGTGGCCAGCGCCGAGATCAACAAGACCTACCTGGGCACGGTGGTCAAGATCATCGAGACCGGCGCCTTCGTCAACATCCTGCCCAACCTGGACGGCTTCGTGCACATCAGCCAGCTGGCCAAGACCCGCGTGGCCAAGGTGGACGATGTGGTGCGCGAAGGCGATACCATCATGGTCAAGTGCACGGAGATCGACAGCAAGACCGGCAAGGTGCGCCTGTCCCGCAAGGAAGCGCTCATCGAGCGCGAAGCGGCCGCCGGCGCAGCCCAGGCCTGAGGCATGCGCTGGCAAGCTTGGAGCCAAAGGCTAAAAGGCGCGGGAGAATCCTCCCGCGCCTTTGGCCCTGGGCCCCTGGCATGGCGCACGGGCGAGAGGGCGGTGGCAGAATCGGCCGCCAGCCTGAAAGCCTTGGGGCAGCCGCTCTTGTGGGTGTCTGAGAAGAAGCTCTCGGCCTGGCTGGACCGCTGGGAGGGCCCCCTGGCCGCGGCAGGCGTGGACCTTTGTTTCGAGGCGTGGCCCGAGGCCGGCGAGTGCTGCGAGCCCATGGTGCAGCGCCTGATGGATTCCTGCCGGCGGCAGAACTGCCGGGCCCTGGCAGGCTGCGGCGGCGGGAAATTGATGGACAGCGTGAAGCTGGCAGCCGCGCGTTTGGGCCTAGCCTTTGCCTGCATCCCTTCCAGCCCCGCCACTTGCGCCTGTGCCACGCGGGTGGCGGTGTTGTATGATGAGGATGGCTGCTATCGCGAGGTGCTGGACCTGGAGCAGGGGCCGAGCCTCTGCATCCTGGACAGCGATTTGCTCTCCAGCGCGCCGGCGCGCCACCGCGCCGCGGGCTTGGCGGACACTTTGGCCAAGCACCTGGAGGCTGAGGCGGCTGGCGCCGGGGCTGGCCTGGGCATCTCAGCCGGGCTGGACCTGGCCCGCCTGGCGCATGGCCGCTGCCTGGCCCATGGCGCGGCCTGGCTCAGCAGCCAGGATCCCGCGGATGCAAGCAGCCAGCTGGCCCTGGAAGCGGTCACCCTGATGAGCGGCATGGCCAGCTGCCTGGGCGAGGTGCCGGCTGCCGCGGCCCACAGCCTGGCCAATGGCCTCTCCCTGCTGCCCGCCTGCCGCGCCCTGCTGCACGGCGAGCTGGTGGGCTTGGGGCTGCTCTGGCAGGATGCGATCTTGATGGAATTGGGGCGGCCGCTCCCCGGCGGCTGCCAGGGCCCTGAGGAGCGCCGGGCCCTGCTGAGATCCTGGGGGCTGCCGCTGGCCATCCCTGCCCAGGGGCTGGAGGGCGCGGGCCTGGCAGCGGTGGTGGAGAAGTCGCTGCAAGAAGGGGAGAGCATCCACGGCATCCCAGGGCTGGAGCGCCTGGGACCGCGACGCCTTCAATCCCTGCTCGAGGCTATGACAGCGCCATGAGCGAGCCATCCAAGCTTCCGCCGCTAAAGAAGCAATTCTTCGACTTAGACCCCAAGGGTGTGAGCCCAGACCTCTACCGCCCGCCCACGCTCATGCGCACCACCGAGTGGGGCGGCCTGACCATGCTCTCCCTGCTCTTGGCCTCGCTCTTCCCGCCCTATTTCATCCAGGTGCTGGTGATCGCCTTCTTCAACGCCGGCGGGCTCTATTGGGTGACCCACCTGAGCGAGAAGGGCCGCCAGCGCCTGGTCGATTTTGAGCGCGAGTTCCGCCAGGGCTATGCCCTGGAGGAGGCCCACGACTACCAGGCGGCCCAGCAATACTACGCCGCGCTGGCCTCCCGCTATCAGGATGTCCCCACCGTGGCCGAGGTGGCCACCCGCCGCATCGATTACCTGAAGGACCTGGCTGCCAAGACCCCTGCCCCCAAGAAGCCCGCTCCCAAGAAGCCCGCCAAAAAGATCGCCAAGAGGCCGCCTGCGCGCAAGAGGGCCAAGTGAGCTGTCCGCGCTGCGGGGCCAAGAACCCTGCCCGGGCCCAGTTCTGCTCGCATTGCGGCTTCGGCCTAGAGCGCCGCCAGGACGCGGCCGAGCTGCGCAGCCTCTTGGACAAGGGCGACATCGCGCAGCTCATCGAGCGCGCCGGCGCCTGGGTGCGCCAGCAGCCCGGCGACGCCCTGGCCCTGCGCTGGCTGGGCCACGCCTGCTTCTTCGGCGGCCGGCACGAGGAGGCCCTGGAGCATTACCGGGCCGCCTGCCGCAAGGACCCCGCGGACTTTGAATCTGCCCTGCAGGCCGGCACCCTGTGCCTGGCCCTGGGACGGCCTTTGGAGGCCGAGGCCCTGCTGGAGAAGGCCACCAGCCTGAAGCCGCAGCCGCAAGCCAGCCCCTTGGCCGGGGTCTATGGCCAGGAGCCGCGGGCCTGGGTGGCCGCAGCTTGGCTCAACCTGGGGCTGGCCCGCCGCGAAGCCGGCGACCTGGAGGCGGCCGCGGCCTGCCTGGAGAAGGCCGGCCAGGAGGACCCCAACAGCGCCCTGGCCTTCAGCGTGCTGGGCGAGCTGAAGCTGCGCCAGGGCGACTTTGCCAAGGCCATCGCGGCCTATGAGCGGGCCCTGCAGATCGCGGGCGACGGGCCCAATGCCCTGGCCCTGCGCAACGACCTGGGCGTGGCCTGCTTCCGCAACAGCCAGCTCGACAAGGCCCTGGAGCATTTCAAATGGGTCATCCAGCGCGACCCGCGCAACGCCAACGCCATCCACAACTTGGGCCTGCTCTACCTGCGCCAGGGCGACCCGGCCAGCCTGGCGCAGGACCTGCAGGGCGTGCTCAAGGCCGATGACGCGGCCGGCGTGCTGGTGGGCCTGACCCGCTCGCTGGTGGACGCCGCCCGGCAGGAGGCCCGCAGCCACGACCCGGCCGGCCTGGTGGGCGTCAGCGCCCCCATGCGCCAGGTCTTTGACCTGATCCAGCGCGCCGCGGCCAGCACCGCCACGGTGCTGGTGCTGGGCGAGAACGGCACCGGCAAGGAGATGGTGGCCCGCGCCATCCATGAGGCCAGCGACCGCCGCGCCAAGCCCTTCATCGCCGTGCATTGCGCCGCGCTGCCCGAGTCGCTCTTGGAGAGCGAGCTCTTCGGCTACGAGAAGGGCGCCTTCACCGGCGCCTGGCGCTCCAAGCCCGGCCGCTTCGAGCTGGCCGAGGGCGGCACCCTGTTCTTGGATGAGATCGGCGACCTGGACCCGGGCCTGCAGGTGAAGCTGCTGCGCGTCATCCAAGAGCGCAGCTATGAGCGCCTGGGCGGCACCAAGACCTACAAGGCCGATGTGCGGCTGATCGCCGCCACCCATGACGACCTGCGGCGCAAGGTGGCCGACGGCCGCTTCCGCGAGGACCTCTTCTACCGCCTCTACGTGATCCCCGTGCTGCTGCCGCCCCTGCGCCAGCGCAGCGAGGACATCCCCGAGCTGGCGCGCTTCTTCCTGCTGCGCACCTCGCGGCGCACGGGCAAGAGCTTTGCCCGCCTGCATCCCGATGCCGTGGAGCGGCTGAAGGCCCATGCCTGGCCCGGCAACGTGCGCGAGCTGGAGAACATCATCGAGCGCGCGGTGGCGCTGTATGACGACACCGTGCTGCTGCCCGAGTACCTGGGCCTGGAGGAGCCCCCGGCCCACGGCGTGCGCGAAGCGGCCCTGAAAGACGTGGAGCCCGGCAACCGGGATGCGGCTGAGAAGGAGGTCATCTTGCGGGCCTTGGAGCAGAGCAAGCGCCACATCTCCAAGGCGGCGCAGATCCTGGGCATCAGCCGGCGCACCCTCTACCGCAAGATGGGACGCTTAGGCATACCTGGTGCCAGGAAGATGTGACAAGGTTGGCACAATTTGGCACATTAGTAGACACAAATGGCACAATTTTAGCTGGACCGCCAGGTGAATTCAGATAAAACCGTTTAGATTAAAAGGTTTCATATTTTCCCTAGCCTGGCATCCTGTTTGCATGACAGTAGCATGGAGGCTGTCATGCATACATTCGAATGCATCGTCCAATTCGGGCACATGGGTTCGGGCAAGAGCCTTGAAAAGGCCCTGTTCGTGCGCGCCCGCGACATCTTCCAGGCCATGCACATGGCCAAGAGCCTGCCCGGGGTCAAAAAGGGCGGCCTGATGCATTCCGGCGCCAGCGTGCTGCGCGTCAGCATGGTGAATCAGTAAAACCTGCAGCAGCATTGTCCCAAGGAGCCGTAAGGCTCCTTTTTTTGTGCCCGGGAATTGGCGCTGATTATCGCGGCGTTTTATGTCGACATCTGTCAGAAAAAGTATATACTTTTTCTGACATGATATCCGCCCCTACAAAGAGCCTTGCTCAGGCAATTCTGTTCAAATTCCAGGCCCACCCCGGCGCGGTCATGGGCGCGGCTGATTTTCTCGACTTTGGAAGTCGAGCGGCGGTGGACCAGGCACTTTCCAGGTTGGTGGCAAAAGGGGCAATATTGCGCGTAGGCAGGGGGCTGTACCATCGGCCGCAGCGACACGCGCGGCTCGGAGAACTGTTGCCGGATGGCCAAGCCATTGCTAAGGCTTTGGCAGATAAAGGGACTTTGCGCCTGCAGCCGGCCGGGGCGTATGCTGCCAATCTTTTAGGGCTTTCAGAACAGGTGCCCCGCAGGCTGGTGTTCCTAACCGATGGCGCAAGCCGCAAATTGGCTATCGCCGGTCAGCAGATTGAGCTGCGCCATACGACCCCCCGAAACATGGCAACAGCGGGGCGCGTGAGCGGCTTGGTAATCCAGGCCTTGCGCCATCTGAGGCGCGAGCAAGTGGGTGCGAGTGTCGTGGAAGCCTTGCGCATCCGGCTGAGCGCCAAGGAGAAAGCGCTGCTCTTGGCCGATGTGGGGTTTGCGCCCGCTTGGGTTGCCGGAGTGATGCGCCAGGTTGCGGATCAAGAGGGAAACGCATGAGGGATTTTTTAGCCTGGCCAGCTGATGAGCAAAAGCAGGCTTTCGAACAGGCCGGCGCTCGCTTAGGCTGGGCGCCCTATAGTGTTGAAAAGGATTATTGGGTCACGCTCATATTGGCCGAATTGTTCAAGGACGACAGCCTGGGCAAAAAGGGGGCGAAATGAAGCCGAAGCACTTGATCGGGCAACATCTGGAACACATCAGCCGTAAGGCGCTGGAGAAGTATCCCAGCATTCTTCGGGACTTTGTTCGCAATAGGAATGGCATTTATGTCCTTTATCGCCGTGAGCACCTTTATTATGTCGGCTTGGCAAAGAACCTTCTTTCCAGGCTGAAGCAGCATCTGAAAGACCGGCACGGCGATAGTTGGGATTCTTTGAGCGTTTATTTTACCGTTGGCGATGTTCCGCTGCGCGAGTTGGAATCGCTGCTCATGCGGG
>CAYXCT010000061.1:0-10649 GCA_964463435.1 uncultured bacterium
GCCCGCCGCCCGGGAGCCAGACCAGCTCCTTGTAGCCGTCGATGATGGCCTGGATGCGCTCCTGGGGCCAATTCTCGTCCCAGGCCAGGCCCAGGTCCTCGTCCACGAAGACCACATGGATCTTGATGCTGCGGGGCGCGCCCTCAAGGATGGTGAACACGTTGCAGGTGCGCTCCTTGCTGCGGCAATCGGCACATTTGCCGGTCTTGTCACAGGGCGTGTTGCGTGGCCGCCCGCCCAGGTCTTGGCTGCGGATCTTCACGTGCTGGGGCGAAATCTGGCAGCGGATGCGCACCAGGGCCTCATCCAGGTCCCTCACGATCTTGTTGCGGCTGAGCACCAGCACTGACTCCTTGTGCCCGTAAAACATCCCTTCCACGCGGTTGCCAACCGCATCGATGTTCACCAGCTTTCCGTCCTCGGTGAGGGCATTGCTGCCGGTGAGGAAGAACTCGGTGTCCATGGAATGGGAGAGCTCAGAGAGACGGCTATTGTGCTCCATGGGGACGCCGCGCTTGTGGCCGTCATAGACCACTGTGCCCCTCGCATCCAAGGCCTCATGGATGCCAGTCTGGCGGGCGGCCGTGGAGTCGCCCGTGCCGACCTTCACGTCCTGGGGGATGATCCTGAGCATCAGCTCACGGGCTGCATGGCGGTCCTTGGCGTAGTGCACCCTGAAGTTGCGGCCCTTCAGCGCCTTCAGCGTCTTGACCACCACCGGGTCAGGGATGGAGGCATAGTCAATGGGGTCCTGGGGCTCCTCCGCTGGGGCCGCCCAGTTGCCATTGGGCAGCCAGACATGCTGCTTGTAATCATCGATGACCGCCTGGATGCGCTCCTTGGGCCAGCTCTCGTCCCAGGCCAGGCCCAGGTCGTCGTCCACATAGACGATGTTGACGATCTGGCGCTTGGGGCCGCCCTCTAGGATGGTGAAGATGTTGCAGGTGCGCTCCTTGCCGCGGCAATCGTGGCACACGGCGGTCTTGTCACAGGGCGTGTTGCGGGGCTTGCCGCCCAGGTCTTGGCTGCGGATCTTGATGTGCTGGGGCGAGATCTGGTTGCGCACCCGGTGGAAGGCCGCAGCCAGGTTTTTCACCACCTTGTTGCGGCTGATCACCAGCACGGACTCCCGATGGCCGTAGAACATGCCCACCACCCGGTTGCCACCGGCGTCGACGTTCAGCAGGCGGCCATCCCGGGTCACCGCATTGGTGCCCGTGAGGAAGAATTCCGTGTCCCAACTGTAGCTGAGCTTGGCCAGCTCGCGGGCCTGCTCCGGGGGCACGCCGCGCTTATGGCCGTCGTAGACCGTGGTGCCGCGCTCTTGCAGGGCCTCCATCACGCCAAGCTGGCGGACAGCGGTGGAGTCCCCGGTGCCCACCTTCACGTGCTGTGGTATCAAGTCCAGGATCAACTGCTTGGCCGAGGCCCGATCCGGGGCATAGAAGACCTTGAAGTTGCGGGCGCGCAGGGCGCGCAGCAGGCTGGCTGTTGCCGGGTCTTTGACGCTCTTAAAATCACTCTCAAGCAGCGTGCTGCTCATGATCCGCTCCTTTTCAGGCCTGTTGTTGGCGCTATCTTCTCATCGCCTTCTGCGTTGTAAGAATCCCAATAATGGGCCAGCTTCAGCTCCTTCAGCGCCTGGTCCAGGAAGCTTCGGTCAACGAACTCGTCCAGGTTGAAAGCCTTGCGGATGAGCTCGCGCTGTGCCGCGAATTCTATGGTGTCCTTGATGTGGCCAAGGTAGAGCTCATCCATCAGGGGCGAGATGGACCGCTTGAGAGGCACCTTCTCTTGAGCGCGGATGATCTCGTCCAGAGCTACGCCGGTCTTTGAGCTGTACTCGAACCATTGCTGGCGGTTCTTGGGCTCCGACCCCCACTTGGCCGTTTCCAAATAGACCTTGAGCACGCGCAGCACGACATCCGGATGCGCTTTGGCGAACTTCTCCGAGACAAAGAGCCCGCTCACCGGCTTCCATTTGTCAGGGTAAGCCTTGTCGTCCTGGATGGAATAGATGATCTTGGCCAAGCCCAGCTTGACAGCCACGAAGAGCTGGCCTGCGCCGCCATAGAGCGCGGCATCGATGCCCTTGGCGCCCAGGGCCGCCACGCCCTCGGCGGGCCCCATGTTGTAATACTGGATATCGTCCCGGCTGAGCCCATTGAGCTGGAGCACGCGCTCCAGCTCCAGTTGGAAGTTGGAAGCATTGGCCGTGGCAACGCGCTTGCCCTTCAGGTCCTTGACCGTCTTGATGTCCGAATCGATGGGCACCGCGATGTAAGCGCCCCCCACGCGGGGCTGGGTTCCCGCTGCGATGAGCTTAATTTTGAGGCCCGACCCCCGACCGATGATGGCGCCCAAGTCGCTGGTGGCAGCGAAATCGATGGAATCATTGGCGAAGGCCTCGTTCACCGCCGCGCTGATGCCCTTGAAATAGTCCCACTCCACCTTGATGCCATCCTTGGCCAGCTCCTTTTCCAGCAGCCCGCGCTGGTCTGCCACGCCCAGGGTGCCGATGGCAAAGGGCCTGCCCCGGCCGCCAGTGAAGGCATTTCCGATGCGCACCACCAGTGCCTGCCCGGTTTGGCCGGTGCCGGCCTGCGCCCCCAGCCCGCCGCCGCCGGGCGCGGCGGCGAGCAGGGCGGCGAGGACTGGGATGGCTAAGCGCTTCCCCATGCCGACCCTCATCAGAAGAGGCTGAGGGTGGCGCCCAGGTCGTAGTAGCGGCCGACCTGCTGGTAGATGGCGTAATACTTGTTGTCAAACAGGTTGTTCACGCCGGCATGGATCACCCCGCCGTTGATCAGGGCATAGTTGAAGCGCAGGTTGACCACGGCAAAGGAGTCATAGCTCCCCTGCACGCCGTTGACATAATCGCTGTTGTCAGCCTGCCGGTAGACCTTGGAGGAGTAGTTCGCATCCAAGATGGTCTGGAGCTTGCCTAGGTGGAAGTCGATGCCAGCATGGGCTGAATGCTCCGCGACCCCGGGGATGAACTTGCCGACTGAGTTGGGGACGCTGGTGTTGGCAGTGATGATGCTGTTGGCGTAGGTATAGTTGGCGAACAAGCCCAGGTTGTTGGTGACCTGCTGCTTGAGCTCCGTCTCCACGCCCTTGGCCGTGGCTTGGCCGGCATTGTAGTAGGTGATCAGGGTGTTGCCGGTGCCGGGCACGGAGGACTGATAGATCAGGTTCGACAGGTAGTTCTCAAAGTAGGTCGCTGACAGGTGCGTGCTGGTGGGCAGGTCCCATTCGCCGCCGAACTCCCAGGACTTGTCCAGCTCTGGCTGCAGGTCCGGGTTGCCCACCGTCACAGAGGCGATGCCGCCAGTGGTGCCCGCGGTCCAGCTGTAGAGCTGAAGCGGCATGGGCGGGTCAAAGGCGCTGCCCGCCGAGGCCCTCAATCGGGCTGAGTCCCCCAGCTTGTAGACCAGCCTGAGCTTGGGTGAGAACACCGATGCGCTCTTGTCGGGGTAGGAGAGCAGCGAGCTGGTCTTGCTGTCCCAGGCTTGGCCGTTGGTGGAATTCCAGTTGTCAAAGCGGCCGCCAATGTAGACTGTCAGCGGGTCGAGCAGCCTGAGCTCATCCTGGGCATAGGCTGCAGAGATCCGCTCGTTCGAATTGCGGTTCTCGTTGTGCCACTGGTACTGGTCAAGCTCGGCCCAATTATGCGAGGTCAGCGTGTAATTCCGGTCGTTGTCCTGGTTGTTCTCAACCCCGATGACGATCTTGTTCGCGGGAAGATTCAAGAAGGTCTGCAGGTTCTCGAGGAAGCGATTGTCATTGGGAGTCTGGCTGCCGGAGTTCCCTGTCCCCGAGAGGGCCGTGGAGCCCGGGTCGATGGCCGTGGCTGACTTGTAGTAGTTGCCGCCGTCATATTCCACGTCCGCTGACAGGCTCAAAAGGTCGCTGAACTTCCCTTTGTAGGTGAGCGCGGAGGAGAAGACCCCGTTCTGGCCTGGCGCGGTGTAGAAATTGGACTGGCTTATCTTGATCTCTTTTGTGGTCCCCGCGAGCGTATAGATGCCGTTCGAGGGCGAATCCTTGCCCGTGGCGGAATCCTTCAGCCAAGTCTCCCCGGTCTGGCCGATGGCTGTGGGCTGGTCCCAGAACGCATAGTTGCCGCTCAGAGTGAAGACCTGGTCCGTGACAGGCGTGAAGTAGATCTTGCCGGTGAAGCTGTCATTCCTTGTGAGGGTCGGCGCCAGCTCGCCGAGGTTGTAGATGGCCTTGCCCTGAGAGTCCGTGGTGGCCTTGTAGCCCTTGACCGTGCCCGCGGCAGTCGCCGTGTAGGTCAGGGCATAGGCCTGCACATAGGCGTGATTGGTGTAACCATCCACCACCTGGTCGGTCAAGCCGAAGTAATAAGAGAGGTAGCTGGCGGGCTTGTCCCTGTAGTTCAAGGTGAGCGTGCGCGCCCCGATGCTCTGGTAGTCAAAGCCCAGGTTCACGCTCTCGCCCTGGGGCTCAGCGGTGATGATGTTGATGACGCCGCCGACGGCCCGCTCGCCGTAGAGGGCAGAGAACGGCCCGCGCACCACCTCCACGTGGTCCACCAGGTCGATGGGCACCCGGTTCCACCAGGTGTTGGCGTTCATGGTGTTCTGGATGGAATGCCCGTCCAGCAGGATGAGGTTCTTCTCCACATTTGGGATGCCGCGCATGGATACGATGGTGCCGGAGGTGGCGCCGATCTGCGGGTGGAGCACCTGAGTGCCTGGGAGGTCGTTCACCAGGTCGTCGGCATACACCACGCTCTTCTTGGCGATGTCCGCCTGCGTCACCACCGAGGCGGCAGCCGGCGAATCCTTGACCTTCAGCTTGCCCTTGGTGGTGGTGACGACATATTCCTCAAAGTTGTAGGCGGTCGACGTGTCGCCCGCCGGCGCTGCCGCCGCCACTGGAGCTGCAACGAGCGCTCCAGCAGCGCTGGTGTCTCCTGCCGCTTCCGCGGCGCCATCCGCTGCTGATGCCTGCACTGCGACTGCGAGCGCGAGCGCCCCGGCCAGTTGGCCCCATCCCCTTCGCCATTGCTTCATTGCTTGTCCCCTCCTGGGATTGTGGATGGCGATGCCATCCCTTGCATGAGATCTTGCGCCCTGGCGCTGCCTTGGCCAGCCAGATAGGCATGGCAAGGCCCTTGGTGCGGCAACAGCGCCGCGAAAGGTCGCGCAAAGCCTGGCGCAGGGATGGCGCAATGCTCCCTGCCAGCCTTCTTGAGTTTTGTATCGGGGAGTTCGGCTCCGCTGCGGGGTGCCCGTACGGGCCCATTTGCAGGGATCCGCCCTTGCTTGGGCGGTGAAGGCTGATACAGCATCCGCCAGGCTCGGTTGCGCGAGCTTGAGCAGCCGAAGGGGCGGATGTATGCGGAGGGAGGCGGGTCATGTTTCGTATGGACCCGCCATTTTGCTCGGTCTTGACGTGCTTGGGATTCAGATCCGGCCCGCGGGCTCAGTAGGCCTGGCGGTGGATTGCCACAAGGGGCGATTTTCAGGGGGGCAGCGCCTTGGTCGCTGTTGCTCAAGGCGTGTGCTTGCTCTTGCTTTTGTCAAGGGTGGCTGCTCATTGCCAGCCACCCTCAGGGTCGTCCTCCATCAGGCTCCCACGCCCTCGAAGAGCGCGGTGCTCAAATAGCGCTCGGCACCATCCGGCAGCACGGCCACGATGGTCTTGCCGCTGAATTCGGGCAGCTTGGCCAGGCGCACAGCCACCGCGGCCGCGGCTCCTGAGCTGATGCCCACCAAGAGCCCTTCCTCGCGGCTCAGGCGCTTGGCGAACTCGATGGCAGTGGCGCTGTCCACCTGCTCCACGCGGTCCACCACGCTCAGGTCCAGGGTGTCGGGCACAAAGCCCGCGCCGATGCCCTGAATCTTGTGCGGACCCGGCTTCAGATCCTGGCCGGCCAGCTTCTGGGTCAGGATGGGGCTTTCCACCGGCTCCACCGCCACCGAGATGATCTTCTTGCCCTTGGTGTTCTTTATGTAGCGGCTGACGCCGGTGATGGTGCCGCCCGTGCCCACTCCCGAGACCAGCACATCGATGGCGCCATCGGTGTCATCCCAGATCTCCGGGCCCGTGGTCTTCTCGTGGATGGCGGGATTGGCCGGATTCTTGAACTGCTGGGGCAGGAAATAGCGCTGGGGATCTGAGGCCGCGATCTCCTCGGCCTTGGCCACCGCCCCCTTCATGCCCTGCGGCCCAGGGGTGAGCACCAGGGTGGCGCCCAGAGCAGCCAGCACGCGGCGGCGCTCTATGCTCATGGTCTCGGGCATGGTGAGGGTCAGCTTGTAGCCCTTGGCTGCAGCCACATAGGCCAGGGCGATGCCCGTGTTGCCGCTGGTGGGCTCCACGATCTCCACGCCCGCCTTGAGCACCCCGCGCTTCTCAGCATCCTCGATGAGGCTAGCGCCGATGCGGTCCTTGACTGAGTAGGCCGGGTTGCGGCCTTCGATCTTCACCAGCACAATGGCTTTGGCTCCATCCACCACGTGGTTCAGCCTGATGAGCGGGGTATTTCCAATGGATTGCGCATTGTTCGCAAAGATGCTGGCCATGGGAACCTCGAAATGAAGTTAGTGGTTCATGCCCAATTAGACCGGTTTGTCTATCGACTTTATAGACTTATATTTCAAATAGTTACCCTTGTCAAATTAAAAATTCAATTTTATATAAAAGTGCTTATTTTAAATAATAAAATTTTTACACCCTTAAAGCTAAACCCTAGTATTACGACCTTAACATGGCAAGCATCGCCACCGAGATCAAGAACGCAGGTCAAACTGTGCTCAGATAGGTGAGATAGCCGCCACTCAAATTGCGGCA
The DNA here is from genome assembly GCA_964463435.1 of uncultured bacterium. Classification (GTDB taxonomy): domain Bacteria; phylum Oederibacteriota; class JAJYGY01; order JAJYGY01; family JAJYGY01; genus CAYXCT01. The sequence goes on from CAYXCT010000061.1 coordinate 6,826, forward strand.
GCGGAATCCATGCTGCGACAGGATGCGGCAGGCCAGGTAGCCGCGCAAGCCCACCTGGCAATTCACCAGCAGCTCCTTGTCCTTGGGCAGCTCAGCCAGGCGCCGGCGCAGGTCATCCAGGGGGATGTTGATGGCCCCAGGGATGGCCCCTTCGGCGAATTCACCCGGGGTGCGCACATCCAGCAGCAGCTGGCCGGGCTTGGGGGCGCGCACATCGGCGCTGTGGCAGAGCGCGACATCCCCATCCAGCACGTTGCTTGCCAAGAAGCCGGCGAAATTGACCGGGTCCTTGGCTGAGCCAAAGGGCGGCGCATAGCTCAGCTCCAAGTCCTGCAGGTCGCGCGCCGTGAGCCCGGCGCGCAGGGCCACGGCCAGCACGTCGATGCGCTTGTCCACCCCGGCCCCGCCCACGGCCTGGGCGCCCAGGATGCGCCCTGACTGGGGGTCGAAGAGCAGCTTCAAGTGCATGGGCTCAGCGCCCGGGTAGTAGCCCGCGTGATGGGCCGGGTGCAGGTAGACCTTCTCGCAGGGGATGCCCGCGGCCGTGAGGGCCTTCTCGCTCATCCCGGTCATGGCGATGGCGGTGTCAAAGAGCTTGCAGATGGCCGTGCCCTGGGTGCCCTTGTAGGCGCTAGGCCGGCCCAGCATGCTGTCAGCCGCGATGCGGCCCTGGCGGTTGGCCGGCCCGGCCAGGGGGATCTGCGCCGGCTTGCCGCTGACCAGGTCCACCACCTCCACCGCGTCGCCCACGGCCCAGATGCTCGGGTCTTCAGTGCGCATGGAGGCATCCACCACGATGCCGCCGCGCCGGCCCAGCCTGAGCCCGGCCTCGCGCGCCAGCTTGGATTCGGGCTTGACGCCGATGGCTACCAGCACCAGGTCAAAGGGCTCGAGCTTGGCGCCGCCCAGGTCTGCCAGCAGGCCAGAGGCCCCGCCGGGCGCCAGGCCCTTCAGCGCGCAAGACAGGCGCAGGTCCACCCCCTGCTCGCGCAAAACCTCATGCAGCCAGAAGGCCATCTCCGGGTCAGCCGGGCCCATCACCTGGGGCGCGGCCTCAGCCAGGGTCACGGCCATGCCCCGCCGGCGTAGGGCCTCGGCCATCTCCAGCCCAATGTAGCCCCCGCCCAGCACCAGGGCGCGGCCCGCGGGCTTGGCATCCACCAGGGCCTTGATGCGGTCCATGTCCGCCAGGTTGCGCAAGGTGAAGGCGCCCGGCAGCTCCAGGCCGGGGATGGGCGGCCTGAGCGGCTCAGCGCCCGGGCTCAAGAGCAGCAGGTCATAGGCTTGCTCCCGCTCCTGGCCGCTGGCCAGGTCGCGCAAACGCACAGCCTTGGCTTGGCGGTCTATGGAGAGGGCCTCGGTGCGGATAAGCACATCGATGTTGAAGCGCCGCTTCATCCGCTGGGGCGTCTGGATGATCAAGTCATCCCTGTCCTCGATCTCGCCGCCAATGTGGTAGGGCAGGCCGCAATTGGCGAAGCTGATGGCCTCACCGCGCTCCACCAGGATGATCTTTAGGCCCTCATCCAGCCTCCGGGCGCGAGCCGCGGCAGAGGCTCCGCCAGCCACGCCGCCGATGATGAGCAGGGTCTTGGAGGTCATGACCGCACCTTCCTCTTTGCTGGGCCTTTCGGCCTGGGGAGCTTCTGAGCCCAGCCGCTGTAGAGCCGCTTCAGCTTCTCGCGGCAGCTTGCGCTGAGAGCCGGCTCCGGCAGCTCGCGGCAGGCCTTGACCATGGCCTTGAACTGGGCGTATTCCTTGGCGCAATGGGGGCAGGCCTTGAGATGGGCCTTGGCTTTGGCGGCCTTGGCCGGGCTGAGCTGGCCGTCCAAGAGCTCAGACAGGTGCGCCCGCAGATTCTCGCATTCGGGGCCCTTGCAGAGGGCCAGGGCATCCTTGATCATGGCACCAGCCTCCTTTTGAGCTCCATGCGCGCGCGATGCAGGCGCGACTTGACCGCGGCCTGGGTGATGCCAAGGATCTTGGCCGTGGCGGCCGTGTCCTGGCCCTCCAGGTCGCGCAGCACCAGCACTTTCTTGAACTCCTGCGGCAGCTTGGGGATCTCTGCCAGCAGGCGCTGGCGGGCCTGCTGGCTGCCCAGATGCTCCAGGATGTCCTGCTGCTGGCTGGCCGGCAGGGCCTGGCCCGCCTCGGCCATGGCCTCAAGGCTGGCCTTGCGCTTGGGCTCGCCGCTCTTGAGCCGGCGCATGCGCTGGCAGCGGTGGGCGGCGATGGTGTAGAGCCAGGTCGAGAAGGAAGACTTTCCCTGGAACTGGGATATGGACCGGAGGGCTGACATGAAGGTGTCCTGCACCAGGTCCTCCGCATCCTGCCTCTGGCCGCAGAGCCTGAAGGCGAAGCCAAAGATGCGCGGCGCGTAGCGCCCCATCAGCTCGGCAAATGCCTGCTCCTGCCCCTCCGCCACCTTGCGGATGAGCTCGCGGTCTTCGGTCTCGGCCAAAGCATTGGCAACTTTCATCAAGGCCTCACTCGCACATGGCGGGCATATTCCATCAGAGGCATCAGCTCACAAAAGGGTTCACTAAAGATGATACAGCCTGGATCCTTTGAAGGGAATCTGACTCTTACCATGTAAGCCTTCAGCCTAAGGAAGGCGCCGATTCCCCCCCGTCTATAAGGAGTTGATGCCATGACCATTGCCATTGTCGTGATCGTTGCCATTGCCCTGCTCTTCTTGGCCAGCAAGGCCGGCTCGCTGGGCCTGCCCAAGGGCAGCGTGGTGCAAGCCGCCGAGGCCAAGGCCTGGATGAGCGCGCATCCCGGATTCCAGCTTGTGGATGTGCGCTCCAAGGTCGAGCACGGCCAGGCCCGCATCCCAGGGAGCCTGCACATCCCCCTGGATGAGCTGGCCAGCCGCAGCAGCGAGCTGGACAAGGGCAAGCCCGTGCTGCTCTACTGCGCCGCGGGCGGCCGAAGCTCCATGGCCCTGCGCCAGCTGCGCAAGGAGGGCTTTGGCCAGGCCTGCCATCTGGCCGGCGGCATCAGCGCCTGGTCGCAGGCCGGCAACACCGTGGCGCGCTAGCAGAGGAAGCCCTACCCAAAGCTCGCGCGCCCAGCTTATACTGGCCCTGTCTTAGGACAGGGCCTTTTCACTTATGGAGCCACAATGCAGACATCCCTCATGATCCTCATCGGCATCGCAGGCGGCACCATGAGCGGCCTGCTGGGCATAGGCGGCGGCATCGTCATCATCCCCATGCTGGTCTACGCCCTGGGCTACACCCAGTATGAGGCGCAGGCCATCTCCCTGGCGGCCATCACCGCGCCGGTGATGCTGCCGGCGGTCTTTGAATACTACAAGCAGGGCCAGCTCAAGCTGGGGCCGGCCATCATCATCGCCTTGGCCTTCGTGGTGGGCAGCTTCGCCGGCGGCTACCTGCTGCGCTACATCCCCATGGAGGCGATGAAGCGCGCCTTCGGCGTCCTCCTGCTCATCGTGGGCGTCAAATTCCTGCTGGGGCGCTGAAGGAGCCTGCCATGGCCATTGACCCTGTCTGCGGCATGAGCGTGGATGAAGCCGCCCCCAAGGGCGGCACCCACGCCCATCAAGGCCAGACCTACTACTTCTGCAGCGCCTACTGCAGGGAGCATTTCGCTGCCACGCCCCAGGCTTATCTGGATGGCAGCGCGCAGCAGGAAGAGGCCTCTGACCCCGAGGCCATCTACACCTGCCCCATGGACCCGGAGGTGGAGCAGGTGGGCCCTGGCAGCTGCCCCATCTGCGGCATGGCCTTGAGCCCCAAGGACCCGCTGGCCGATGATGGCGGCGCCTCGCTGGGCCATGCCCGGCGCCGCTTCTGGGC
>CAYXCT010000062.1:0-10578 GCA_964463435.1 uncultured bacterium
TGCGCCTGAGCCTGCGCATGCGCCCGAGCCTGCGGCGCCGTCCGCCAGCGCCCTTCCGGCAGAGACCGCGCCGGTGCTGGGCGACGCGGCCGGCTCAGGCCCGGCCCCGGCCTTCACGCGCTCTGACCTCCCCGGCGAGGTGGAGAGCGGGTTCAATGACGCCATGTGCCTCATGCTGGATGAGACGCGCAAGGTGGTCTTCGCCTACCTGGCCCCGGTGATCGGCATCCGGGCGGCCAACACCATGCTCAGCAAGACCTTGGAGAAGGCCCGCGCCAAGGCGGGCGCCATGCTCAAGGATGCCAACTGGCGCACCGACGGCACCCTGCGCGATGACGGCAGCCTGGATGCCGACCGCCTGCTCAAGAACGCGGCCGGCCTGGCGCCGGAGCAGCGCCGCCCCCTATACGTTGAGGCTCTGCGCGAGATCCTGCGCCTGCGCCTGCAGGCCGTGGAGCTGGGGCTGGGCGCCCAGGCCCGCCAGGAGCTCTTGGAGCGCCTGCTGCAGCTGCGCCTGCGCACCTTCGTGGACCGCGGCATCAAGAAGGATTGGGTGGACATGTTCTATGATGAGGTGATGCCGAACTAGGGCGACCTGTCAACAAGAGAAGAGCCCTGCCAAAAGGCAGGGCTCTTTGCTTCTCAGGCCGTTCGCTGGCTTCAGTCCACGAAGGGGCCTCTCCACTTGATGGGCTGGCGCAGGGGCTTTCCCAGGGCCAGCACGAAGAGCAGGCCCTGGTCGCCGGCCTGGGCAGCCACCTCCCCATCGCCCTGCAGAAGGGCGATGTGCCCCTTGTCCAGCTTGCGGTCCAGCAGGGAGCCCGAGCCTTCCAGGGCATAGGCGAAGCCCTGCCAGCCCTCAGGCAGGCCGCTGGCCCTCCAGGAGGCCCCGGGGTCCAGGCTCAGCTCCCAATACAGCGCAGGGGTGGCCAGGGGCGCTGCCCCGCCCTCCCCGGCCAGGCGGCGCAAGCGGCCGCCCTCAAAGCGCTCCACCGGGATCTCATCCTGCTGCAGCATCTGGTATTGGGGCTGCTTGGCCTTCTCCTCAGCCGAAAGGTTGACCCACATCTGCAGGGCGCGCAGGCCCTGGCCCGGCACGGTGTCCTCGCTGTGCCAGATGCCGCTGCCGGCGCGGATGCGCTGCAGGCCGCCGGCTTTGACCACCACCTGGTTGCCGCGGCTGTCCTTGTGGCTGGAGGCGCCGCCCAGGATGAGGGTGACGATCTCCTGGCCGCGGTGGGGGTGGCGGGGGAAGGCGGGCTCGTCGCTGGCAGGCAGGTCCACATCATCCAGCATCAGCCAGGGATCCATCTGCTCGGGGTCGGCGCCCGGCTGGGGCAGGGCCCGGTGGATGACCACGCCTGCGCCTTCCAAGGTCTCACGGGCCGGCAGGATGCTGGCCACGGTCCTGCGCGGCTCTCGGGTCTTTGTCATGGCGCGCTCCTTTTGTTATTTTTGGCCGGCTTTGAGCAAGGTGGCTTCGCCGGTGATGTCCAGCTTCACCTCTTCGCCCACCATCACCCCGCCGTGGTCCAGGGTCTTGTTGAAGGACACGCCATAATCGGTCCGGTTGATGGCTGCGGTGGCCTCAAAGGCCACCCGCTCATTGCCCATGGGGTCCACGGCGCTGCCGCCATAGGTGACATCCAGCACCACGGGCTTGCTCACCCCGCGCAGCGTCAGCGTGCCGGGCACCTTGACGGCCTCATCCACCTTCACCTTGACCGGGCCTTTGGCCACAAAGGTGGCGGTGGGGAACTGGTCCGTGGCGAAGAAGTCCCCGCTCCTGAGGTGCTTGTCGCGCATCTCCACGCCGGTGTCGATGGTCGTGACATCGATGGTGATGGACACGGCTTTGAGCTGGCCCTTGCCAGGGTCAAAGTCAAAGCCGCCATTGAACTTGTTGAAATGGCCCGGCACCGTGCTGATCATCATGTGCTTCACCTTGAAGCCGATAGCGGAATGGGCTGGGTCGATCACATAGGGTGCGGCGGCCAGGCGGCCGGCCAGGATGATGCTTGCCAGGAATAGGCTGCTGCGCATGATCTCCTCCAAAGATGCCCCGAAGGGCGGGGTGCTTGCTCCTATCATTGCATACGCCTTGGATTTGTAAATGGTTCTAGCATGAACCAAATTCAGCTTTAAGATTTAACCTTCTCGTGCTAATTTTCACAAAAAGCTTAAAAATAGGCTGTTTTTTTGTCTGGCAAGAACCTTAAAATATGCCTTCTCCTGAAGTTTGTGTTTTTTTTCACATCCTTTCATTCAATAATAATACATTTTTAAAAGGATTTTCTCGAATGGCTGTTTTTGGATGGCCAAGGATTACGCAATCTTTCATGACAAAGATTGGACCCTGGTGTATAATCTCAAAGCGTAAGTTTCAACCGATGCATCTGGAACAGCCCCCTTCATCAATTATTGGCCCTCCTTCCATCGCAAGGAGTTGGATATGCCTGTGACCCTCAACCGTGCCAGCCAGATCAAAGAGATCCCGGCCACGGACCCGCGCTTGGCCAAGGTCAACCTGGCCATCAAGCAGTACCAGCGCCGCCAAGACGCGCTCATCCAGATCCTGCACACCGCGCAGGACCTGTATGGCTACCTGCCCCTCAACATCATCCAGCATGTGGCGCGCGAGCTGAAGATACCGCCCAGCCGCGTCTATGGCGTGGTCACCTTCTATCACTTCTTCAGCCTCAAGCCCAAGGGCGAGCACATGGTGGTGGTCTGCACTGGCACGGCTTGCCACGTGAAGGGCGCCGGCAAGCTGCTGGATGAGATCGCCAAGGGCTTCAACATCAAGGTCGGCCAGACCACGCCGGACGGAAAGATCGGCCTGGAGCAGGCGCGCTGCATCGGCGCCTGCGGCCTGGCCCCGGCGGTCATCATCGACAATGAGGTGCTGGCCAAGGTGGATTCCGCCAAGATCGTTGACATGATCAAAACCAAAGTGGGAGCAGCCTGATGAACATCCAAACCCTCAATGAGATCAAGGCCAGGGTCCAGGTCCGCAAGTCCGGCCTCAAGCATCAGGTCTGCGTCTGCGCTGGCGCCGGCTGCATCAGCTCAGGCGCCCTGTCGGTGCTGGAAGCCACCAAGAAGCAGGTCAAGGACCTGGGCATGGACAAGGAGATCGAGATCATCCCGGTGGGCTGCATGGGAGCCTGCAACCAGGGCCCGCTGGTGAAGGTGGACCCCACCGACACCGTCTATCAGAAGGTCAGCCCGGAGCGCGTGCCCATGCTGGTGGAGCGCCACCTGCAGAACGGCAGCCTGGTGGACGACATGCTGCTCTTCAGCGAGCCGGGCAAGCCGGCCCCCAGCAAGAAGGCCGGCGAGCTGGCCTTCAACGCCAAGCAGCAGAAGAGCGTGCTCTCGGGCTGCGGCACCATCAACCCCGAGGACATCGAGGAGTCCATCGCGGCCGAGGGCTACTTCGCGCTGCACAAGTGCCTCACCCAGATGAGCCCCGAGGAGGTCATCGGCGAGGTCAAGCACAGCAACATCCGCGGCCGCGGCGGCGCGGGCTTCCCCACCGGCATCAAGTGGGAGATGGTCTACAAGTACGTCAGCAATGAGAAGTATGTCATCTGCAACGGCGACGAGGGCGACCCCGGGGCCTTCATGGACCGCAGCGTCCTGGAGGGCGACCCCCACCGCATCCTGGAGGGCATGGCCATCGCTGGCTACGCGGTGGGCGCCAGCCGGGGCTTCATCTACGTGCGCGCCGAGTACCCCCTGGCCATCAAGCGCCTGGAGATCGCCATCAAGCAGGCCCGCAAGGCCGGCCTGCTGGGCGCCAAGATCTTCGACACGGAATTCAGCTTCGACATCGAGATCCGCATCGGCGCCGGCGCCTTCGTGTGCGGCGAGGAGACGGCCTTGATCGCCTCGGTGGAAGGCAAGCGCGGCACCCCGCGCCCGCGCCCGCCCTTCCCGGCCCAGTCGGGCGTGTACGGCAAGCCCACCCTGCTCAACAACGTTGAGACCTTCGCCAATGTGCCGCTCATCCTGCTCAAGGGCGGCGAGTGGTTCTCCTCCGTAGGCACGCCCAAGAGCACGGGCACCAAGGTCTTCGCCCTGGCCGGCAAGATCGCCAACACCGGCCTCATCGAGGTGCCGCTGGGCATCACCCTGCGCGAGATCATCTTCGAGATCGGCGGCGGCATCCCGGGCGGCAAGGCCTTCAAGGCCGTGCAGACCGGCGGCCCCTCGGGCGGCTGCATCCCGGCCCAGTGCCTCGACACCAAGGTGGACTACGAGTCGCTGGCCGCGGTGGGCAGCATCATGGGCTCGGGCGGCATGATCGTGATGGACGAGACCAGTTGCATGGTCTCCATAGCCCGCTACTTCATGGAATTCTGCGTGGACGAGTCCTGCGGCAAGTGCGTCCCCTGCCGCGTGGGCACCAAGCAGATGCACAACCTGCTCTCCAAGATCTGCGAGGGCAAGGGCACCCTGCAAGACCTGGCCCTGCTGGAGGAGCTGGCCCCCTACGTCAAGGAGAACAGCCTCTGCGCGCTGGGCGGCTCGGCCCCCAACCCGCTCTTGACCACCCTGCGCTACTTCCGGGATGAGTACATCGCCCACATCGTGGAGAAGCGCTGCCCCGCCGGCGAATGCAAGATCGCCAAGCCCGCCGCCTCGCTTGGAGCGCACTGATGGCCAACCTTATCAGCATCACCCTGGATGACAAGAAGCTGGATGTCGAGCCGGGCCAGACGGTCCTGGAAGTGGCCCGCAAGGCCGGCGTGGACATCCCCGTGCTCTGCCAGCTGGACGGCCTCTCCACCTGGGGCGCCTGCCGCCTGTGCCTGGTCGAGGTGGAGGGCAGCCCGCGCCTGTTCCCGGCCTGCACCACCCCGGTGGCCGACAAGCAGGTCATCCGCACCCACAGCGAGAAGCTTGCCAAGTACCGCCGCATGACCGTGGAGCTGCTCTTCGCCGAGCGCAACCACATCTGCTCGGTGTGCGTGGCCAACAACCGCTGCGAGCTGCAGAACCTGGGCTACCGCATGGGCATGGACCACGTGCGCTTCCCCTACCTGACGCCCGAGTGCAACGTGGACGCCAGCCACAAGGACTTCGTCATCGACCACAACCGCTGCGTGATGTGCACCCGCTGCGTGCGCACCTGCGACGAGGTCGAGGGCGCCCACAACTGGGATGTCATGGGCCGCGGCCACAACAGCCGCATCGTCAGCGACCTGTTCCAGCCTTGGGGAGAATCGACCACCTGCACCAACTGCGGCAAGTGCGTGGACGCCTGCCCGGTGGGGGCCATCTGGCGCAAGGACGCCGGCCAGTCCCAGCTGGCCAAGCGCCCGAGCATGATCTCTGAACTCGTCGCCAAGAGGAAGGTGAAATCATGAGCAAAAAGAAGATCGCCACCGTCTGGCTGGGCGGCTGCTCCGGCTGCCACATGAGCCTGCTGGACATCGATGAGCGCATCCTGGAGGTGGTCAAGCTGGCCGACATCGTGAAGTGCCCGGTGGTGGACGGCAAGGAGCTGCCCGAGGGAGGCGTGGATGTCACGCTGGTGGAAGGCTCGGTCTGCAATGAGGAGCATGTCGAGGAGCTCAAGAACATCCGCGCCAAGAGCAAGCTGGTGGTCAGCTTCGGCGATTGCGCGGTGACCGGCAATGTGACCGCCATGCGCAACTGGGTGACCAAGGAAGAGGCGCTCAAGACCGCCTACATCGACGCGCCCAGCAACGACAAGGAATGCGTCATCCCCAACCGCGTGGTGGCCAAGCTGATCGACCGCGCGGTGCCCCTGCACGAAGTGGTCAAGATCGACTACTACATCCCGGGCTGCCCGCCCTCGGCAGACCTCATCTTCTATGTCCTGTTCGAACTCCTCAATGACCGTGTGCCCAAGCTGGACCAGGGCGCCAAACTGAAGTATGGGTGAGCCAATGGCCAAGACGATCTCCATCAATCCGGTGACCCGCATCGAGGGCCACGCCCGCATCACCATCTACACCGATGATGGCGGCAAGGTGACCAATGCGGAGTTCCACGTCAACGAATTCCGCGGCTTCGAGAAGTTCTGCGAGGGCCGGGTCTACACCGAGATGCCCTCCATCACCCCGCGCATCTGCGGCATCTGCCCCACCAGCCATGCCCTGGCCAGCGTCAAGGCCTGCGAGGACATCCAGCAGGTCAAGATCCCCCCCACCGGGGAGCTGCTGCGCCGCCTCATCGAGCTGGGGCAGCTCATCAGCAGCCACGCGCTCAGCTTCTACCACCTGAGCGCGCCGGACATGCTGCTGGGCTTTGACAGCGACCCCGCCCTGCGCAACATCGTGGGCATCGCGGTCAAGCACCCGGACATCGCGGTCAAGGGCATCCGCCTGCGCAAGTTCGGCCAGGAGATCAGCGAGCGCCTGACCGGCAAGAAGATCCACCTGCTGGGCATCGTGGCCGGCGGCATGGCCTATGCGCTGCGCGAGGACGACCGCCAGGCGCTCTTGGCCTGGATCCCGGAGGCCCTGGAGAGCAGCAAGGCGGCCCTGGAGCTCTTCAAGAAGTTCAGGGAAGAGAACAAGCAGTTCGTGGACAGCTTTGCCAGCTATCCCACGCTCTACATGGGCACGGTGAAGCCGGACGGGACCCACGAGGTCTATGACGGCATCATCCGCATGGTGGACGAGAACGGCAAGGTGCTGCGCGACTTCAAGGCCCAGGAATACCTGGATGTCATCGCCGAGCGGGCGCAGGACTTCAGCTACCTCAAGTTCCCCTACTACAAGCCCTTCGGCATCGACAAGGGGCACTACCGGGTGGGCCCGCTGGCCCGCCTCAATGTGGCCAGCAAGATGGCCACCCCGCTGGCCCAGAAGGAGTTCGAGGCCTACAAGGCCATCACGGGCGGCAAGCCCAATCACGGCACCTTCTACTATCACTACGCCCGGCTCATCGAGCTCTTGGGCGCGGTGGAGCAGGTCAAGGCCATCCTGGACGACCCCCAGGTCACCAGCACCAACGTGCAGTCGCTGGCGCGGCGCAACAAGAGCGAGGGAATCGGCAGCTGCGAGGCTCCCCGCGGCACGCTCTTCCACCACTACAAGGTGGATGAGGGCGGCATGCTCACCAAGGTCAACCTGCTCATCGCCACGGGCCAGAACAACCTGGGCATGAACCGCAGCGTGCTGGAGGTTGCCAAGGCCTATGTGAACGGCAAGGAGGTCAAGGAGGGCGCGCTCAACCGGGTGGAGGCGGCCATCCGCTGCTACGACCCCTGCCTCTCCTGCTCCACCCACGCCATCGGCAGCATGCCCATGGTGATGGAGGTGCTGGGGCCTGATGGCAGCCTGCTCAATTCGGTGCGAAGGGACGGCTGAGGGCGTGGCCCTGCTGGTCGGCTATGGCAACCCCGCACGGACCGATGACGCCCTGGGCTGGGAGCTCGCAAAGAGCCTGGCCCAGGGCTTGTCGTGTGCGGACCTGCGCCTGACCCAGCAGCTGGGGCCTGAGCTGGCCCTGGAGATGGCCGGCCACCGCCTGGTGCTGCTGGCGGATGCCAGCAGCGGGGGCCCGGCCGTGCTGCTGCGGCGCCTGGGCGCCGGCCCTGAGGCCAAGGTGGAAGCCACCAGCCACCACACCGGGCCCGAGACCCTGCTCAGCCTGGCCCGCACCCTGTTCAAGGCCCGCTGCGAATGCTGGCTGCTGACCGTGCGCGGCGAGCGCATGGGCATGGGCGAGGGGCTCAGCCCCCAGGCGCAGGCGCGGCTCAAGGCGGCGCTCAGCCTGGCCCGCCCCCTTCTGGAGCGCGACGATGCATGAAGGCGTTTACACCGACCAGATCGCCGAGGCGGTGCAGGCCCAGCTGGCCGCCCATCCTGGCGCCAAGCCGCTGAAGGTGAGGGTGAAGGTGGGGGAGATGCTGCACCTGCAGCCCGATGCGGTGCGCATGCATTTCAGCGCCCTGGCCGCGGGCACCCCGCTGGCCGGGCTGGAGCTGGATCTGGAGGAGGCCCCGGTGGAGCTGGGCTGCCGCGCCTGCGGCAAGCACAGCCACCCCGAGGACCATCACCTGCTGGCCTGCGCCGCCTGCGGCAGCCGGGATGTCGAGGTCCTGGAGGGGCGCAGCGTGGTGATCGAGCGGATAGACCTGGTCGAGGGCGACTGAGGAGCAGGCTGGCAGAAGCGCCAGCCTTGAAAAGGGCGCCTTGCGGTGCTATCATCCGCGGGTTTGAGCGACCCTTTGAGAGGATGCGCCATGTGCCTTGCCATTCCCGGGAAGATTGAGAGCATTGCAGGAGAGGCCTTGGAGCGGACCGGAAAGGTCAGCTTCAGCGGCGTTAGCAAGCAGGTCAACCTGGCCTATGTGCCCGAGGCCGGGGTAGGGGACTATGTCGTGGTGCACGTCGGTTTCGCCATCTCTACCGTCGACCCCAAGGAGGCCGAGCAGGTCTTCGCCTACCTTCGGGAGATGGACGAATTGGGAGGGATACAATGAGCAAGCGCAAGTGGTACACGCTGGACGGCAATGAGGCGGTGGCCTACGTCTCTTACCGCGTCAACGAAGTGGTGGGCATCTACCCCATCACCCCCTCCTCGCCGGTGGCGGAATGGGCCGATGAGTGGGCGGCCCAGGGCAAGAAGAACCTGTGGGGCACGGTGCCCCTGGTGGTGGAGATGCAGTCCGAGGGCGGCGCGGCCGGCGTGGTGCACGGCTCGCTGCAGGCGGGCGCCATGTCCACCACGGTGACGGCCAGCCAGGGCCTGCTGCTGATGATCCCCAACATGTACAAGATCGCCGGCGAGCGCACGGCCACCGTCTTCAACGTGGCGGCCCGCACCCTGGCCACCCACGCGCTCTCCATCTTTGGCGACCACAGCGACGTGATGAGCACCCGCAGCGCGGGCTGGGCCCTGCTCAGCTCGGCCTCGGTGCAGGAGGCCCACGACTTCACCCTCATCGCCCAGGCCTCCACGCTCAAGGCGCGGCTGCCCTTCATCCACTTCTTCGACGGCTTCCGCACCTCGCATGAGGTGAGCAAGATCGAGCTGCTCAATGACGACGACATGCGCGCCCTCATCGATGACAAGCTGATCCAGGACCACCGCGACCGCGCCCTCACCCCGGACCATCCGCAGATCCGCGGCACGGCGCAGAACCCGGATGTGTTCTTCCAGGGCCAGGAGGCCGGCAACCCCTTCTACAACGCCTGCCCGGACATCGTGCAGGAGGCCATGGACAAGTTCGCCGCCCAGGTGGGCCGCAGCTACCACCTCTTCGACTACGTCGGCGCCGCTGACGCCGAGCGAGTGGTGGTGCTGATGGGCTCGGGCTGCGAGACCGTGGACGAGACCATCGAATACCTGGTGAAGAAGGGCGAGAAGGTGGGCGCGCTGAAGGTGCGCCTGTTCCGCCCCTTTGACATGAAGCGCTGCGTGGAGGCCCTGCCGGCCAGCGTCAAGGCCCTGGCCGTGCTGGACCGCTGCAAGGAGCCGGGCGCCACGGGCGAGCCGCTCTACACCGACGTGCTGACCGCCCTGCATGAGGGGCTGGAGAATGGGGTCGGCAAGCTCAAGGCCATGCCCAAGGTGGTGGGCGGGCGCTACGGCATCTCCAGCAAGGAATTCACGCCGGCCATGGTGGTGGCGGTGTTCGACAACCTCAAGCAGGCCAAGCCCAAGAACCACTTCACCATCGGCATCAACGACGATGTCACCCACACCAGCCTGCCATGGGACGCGCAGTTCTCCATCGAGCCCAATGACGTGGTGCGCTGCCTGTTCTACGGCCTGGGCGCCGACGGCACGGTGGGCGCCAACAAGAACAGCATCAAGATCATCGGCGAGGACACCCCCAACTACGCCCAGGGCTACTTCGTCTACGACTCCAAGAAGTCCGGGGCCATGACGGTGTCGCACCTGCGCTTCGGGCCGCGCCCCATCAAGAGCATCTACCTCATCGACAAGGCCAACTTCGTGGCCTGCCACCAGCCGGTCTTCTTGGACCGCTACGACATGCTGGCCTCGGCGGTGCCCGGCTCCACCTTCCTGCTCAACACCCACCACAGCAAGGATGAGGTGTGGGACAAGCTGCCCAAGCTGGTGCAGGAGCAGCTGGTCGCCAAGAAGATGAAGCTCTTCGTGATCGACGCCAACCACGTGGCCCGCGAGTGCGGCATGGGCGGCCGCATCAACACCGTGATGCAGGTCTGCTTCTTCGCCCTGGCCAATGTGCTGCCCCGCGAGGAGGCGGTGGAGGCCATCAAGAAGAGCATCAAGAAGACCTACGGCAAGAAGGGCGAGGAGATCGTGGCCATGAACCTGAAGGTGGTCGACTCCAGCCTGCAGTACATGCACGAGGTCAAAGTGCCCGCCGCCGCCACCGGCACCATCCCCATGCGCAAGCCGGTGCCCGACAGCGCGCCGGAGTTCGTGCGCAAGGTGGAGGGCGAGATCATCGCCGGCCGCGGCGACCTGCTGCCGGTCAGCGCCATGCCGCTGGACGGCACCTTCCCCACGGGCACCACCCAGTATGAGAAGCGCGACATTGCCCTGGAGATCCCGGTGTGGGACGCCGACATCTGCATCCAGTGCGGCAAATGCGCCATG
>CAYXCT010000063.1:0-1470 GCA_964463435.1 uncultured bacterium
GCATCGCGCGGGCCATCGCCGTGCGGCCCGAGGTGATCCTGTTCGACGAGCCCACCTCAGCCCTGGATCCCATCGCCACGCTCAAGATCGAGGAGCTGGTGGCGGAGCTGAAGCGCGAGTTCACCATCGTCATCGTCACCCACAACATGCAGCAAGCCGCCCGCGTCTCGGACATCACCGCCTTCATGCACTTGGGCGAGATGGTGGAGACCGGGGCCACGGCCGACATCTTCACCAACCCCAGGGAGAAACGCACCGAGGACTACATCACCGGCCGCTTCGGCTGAGGAGGCAACGTGGAACGGCATTTTGACGAGGAATTGAAGCAGCTCAAGGAGCGGCTGCTGACCATGGCCAGCCATTGCGAGAAGATGATCCATCTCTCGGTCAAGGCGCTGGAGAAGCGCGACCTGGAGCCGGCCAATGAGGTCTTCGCCCTGGAGCGCGAGGTCAACCAGCTGCACCTGGAGATGGATGACCGCGCCATGAAGCTCTTTGCCCTGCAGAGCCCGGTGGCCGGCGACCTGCGCGCCATCATGGCCGCCATGAAGATCAATGCCGAGCTTGAGCGCATCGGCGACCAGGCGGTGAACGTCAGCCAGAACACCTTCCAGCTGCTCAAGCAGCCCCAGCTCAAGCCGCTCATCGACATCCCCATGATGGCCGAGATCACCGAGAGCATGCTCCGCGACGCGCTGGACGCCTTTGTGCGGCACGACACCGAGCTGGCCCGCCAGGTCTGCCTGCGCGATGACAAGGTGGACGCGCTCAAGGACCAGATCTTCCGCGAGCTGCTCACCTACATGATCACCGATTCCAGCACCATCAAGCGCTGCATCGACCTGATTCTCATCTCGCGCAACTTCGAGCGCATCGGCGACCACGCCACCAACATCGCCGAGGACGTCATCTTCATGGTCAAAGGGCAGGACATCCGCCACCAGGGCGGCGATGGCGCGCCCGAGCTGGAGGGCCGCAGCTGGCATTGAGCGGCGCGGCATGTCTGCACAAAAATGGCATCCCCGCGGGGGTGCCTTTTTTGTGCGCCGGGCTTGGATTAACCAGGAGCACTCTCATCTGTAAAGGGCGCGCAATCAAATGGCGCTAAGCTCTTGCCTGTGGATGGCATCAACCGCATCGCCGGCCAGGCCGGCTCTTTGGGAGGGGATCCAATGAAATGCTTCGTGAAAGGGGCTGGGGCGCTTGCCCTGGCGGCCCTGTTGGGCGCGGCCAGCCAAGCCGGCGCCAAGATAGCCGTCGACCCGGCGCTGCCCGATTACCAGGCCGCGGCTGGCCTCACCGGCAGCCTGAACTCGGTGGGCTCAGACACCCTCAACAATGTGATGACCCTATGGGCCGAGCGCTTTCAGCAGCTCTATCCCGGGGTGAAGATCCAGATCGAGGGCAAAGGCAGCGCCACCGCCCCCCCGGCGCTCATCGCCGGCACGGCCCAGCTGGGCCCCATGAGCC